>CAIYRR010000040.1 GCA_903928745.1 uncultured Actinomycetes bacterium
AGGCGCTTATCAAACCGTGGGTACATTGCCGTAATGAGACGAAAACTGGCCCTCTGGATGGCTCTCGCGGTCATGATCTCTCTTACGCCAAATCTCGCGCAGGCCACCCCGTCAACGAAAGATGTCTCCCTGGCACGCGAATATCAGATGCCAGTGAATGCGTTGCTCACTTATAGAAACCTGCAGGCATCTCTTTTAGTTAAAGCAAAAGTCAAACCAAAACTAGATCTGCAAATTGCTCCAACAATTACGAGCAACTGGCCGAAGGAACTTCTATCGGTACTAGATGGTGGCATTGCATATTGGCAAACGCAGTATCTGCCTACGGAAACTATTCCAACCTTCTTCTTCACAGAAAAAGATCGCGAATGGTTGAGCAAGGCCTTGGCTAACTTGGGAATTCCAGCAGAAAATACAATTACCAACTTTGATAGAAATGTCAGCGCTGGCGGTGCAGGAACGACATGGGCAGGTTCATCAACTGAGAATGCACGTGTCTTTAACTTGTATCTCAATGGAACGCAAGCTCCTGCTTGGCTGAATTTTCCTTCAAGCCAAGTCTCAGCCCATGAGTGGACACATAATGCTCAAGCCAAGATGGCAGGAACCACTTCGGTATTACCGTGTTGGTATAAGGAAGGTTCGGCAACTTTCTTCGGAACGGCCATCGCTGCTAAATCACAGAGCGCCTACGCCGCCGCTCGTGCAAATACTCTAATTTGGCAAAGTAATCCATACTCTGCGAATCCACCTGTCTTCTTGCTATTCAATGAGAAATCAATTGCAGGTGGGTATGAGAAATATTTCAATGATCGCGATGTTGATTACTCCGCAGACAAATGCGGACCAGATGGTTCATACGCTCTAGGTTTTCTTGCAACTGAATACCTCATGCAGTTAAAGGGCAAGAAGGGGCAGGTTGACTTCATGACTTTGACACATTCCATGCCGTGGAAATCTGCGATTGCAAAGGCATACGGAAAGAGTTGGCCAATCTTGCTGAAGGAAATCGCTACCTACATTCGTACTTCTGCCAAGTTGATTAAGCCACCTACCAATCTTCCACCCGCACCTCCAAAGCCAACGGCCTCGCCTTCGCCCACAAGCACTGCAACTCAAACGCCTCCATCACCACAACCAACTTCCTCTATGGCTACCGAAGAACAAGATGGTGCCCCTGTTGGCGCAGCCGCAATTGGTAGGAGTTGCCTTGATGATGGAGTGACGGGCTTCTCCTGGAAAGCGGAACCGATTAAATGCTCTCCCGTAAATGGCCAACTGAAATGGGTTGCAAACTAAATCACTCTGGGGCACGGTAGAGAAGGTCGCCCCGCAGTTTGCGCTAACACTTCTTCAACAACCTTCTTGGCACGCTTATTGGTAATTCTGTGGTGCCGAGATATCCACGAGTCAGTTCTAGAACGATGCTTCGAATCTACTTTTCAACCACCAAAGTAGACATCGCTGGAACTGAAACCGTTGATGCGCCTTTCAAGGTTTGGATTGCTTTCGTTCCAGCTTTACTACCTTGAACGACAATCTTCCAATCACCTTTACTTGGTAGCGCAATGTTTGCAGCCTTTGCACTTGGGTTATGAACGACAACCGCGGATCCCCATGAATCCTTCACAGCGGCTCCTTGAAGCGAATAAGCGATTACGCCACTTGGAGCTTTAATGAAGGTGAGCCCCTTAACTACCTGAGCCGTTGTGTTGAATCTGAATGCTGGGTGTCCCTTGCGAATTGCAATAAGTCCCTTGTAGTAATTCACCGTAGATGCATTCTTGCTACGCAAACTCCATTTGATGGAGTTGATGGCATCGCTTGATTTGTAACTGTTTGAATCCCCGTCCTTGGACCGCAAAAACTCTTGCCCTGCTTGCATAAATGGGACACCTTGGGCAAGAAGTGCGATGGATGCAGACAAACGATCCAGGGATTCAATCTTGGCTGCGGATGAGTTAGGAACGCTAGCTGTTAACTTATCGAAGAGGGTGAGGTTGTCATGAGCTTCCACATAATTAACGCTCTGAGTTGGATCATTGGTGAGCCAACGCCCCAAGACGCTTCGGTTGTAGAAGACATTTCCGACGATACCCGCTTGCGTGCTGGTGATCGCCGTTGCCTTGCCGGTTGCAAAGCCATTATCGGATGAGGTGAATACCGATCCCTTAATCGCATCACGCAATTCATCATTAAATGCAGCAATACCCGGCAACTTGTCAATGTTCTTCTGATTGCTCTTGATTGCATCGGGCAAAGTACCCATGTCCCAACCTTCACCGATTACAAGAATTGTTGGATTGATTTTGGTTAGTTCTGTTCGCACTTGTTGCATAGTTGTGAGATCAATCAGACCCATGAGGTCGAAGCGGAAACCGTCCATGTTGTACTGAGTTGCCCAATATTTCGCTGAATCCACAATGAACTTGCGCACCATGGGGCGCTCGGAGGCAACATCATTGCCGCAACCGCTGCCATTGGTGAAGGATCCATCTGCATTCTTACGGAAGAAATAACCAGGAACAATCTTCTCTTCGCTAAAGGCTTGAGCTGCGAATACATGGTTATAGACAACATCCATCATGACTCTCAAGCCCTGATTATGTAGGGATTGGATACCACTCTTGAGTTCAGTGATACGAGCCGTTGGGTTAGATGCATTAGAGGAATAGGAACCTTCTGGCACATTGTAATTTTGTGGGTCATATCCCCAGTTAAATGAAGGGTTTAATTCATCCACTGATGCGTAGTCGAAGATTGGTTGCAGTTCTACGTGAGTGACACCTAAATCTTTAATGGCGGCAACACCTGTCTTAGTTCCATCAGCCATGGAAGTGCTCACATCAGTGAGAGCTAGATATTTACCCTTGTGCGCGGCTGGAATATTGCTTGAGGCATCCATAGACAAATCGCGGATATGAAGTTCATAAATCACCGCATCTGTTGCCTTGCCACTGAATGTTGGTTTAGTTCTCGTCCAATTGGAAGGATCAGTCTTGGCTAGATTTACAACAACACCATGTAGTCCATTAGCAGTCGTTGCGCGAACATAAGGATCCACGGCGTCATTTACCTTTGACCCAAGAGTGACCCGGTAGTCGTAGATTGTGCCGTTTTGATCGCCAGTGAGCGTTGCAACCCATGTTCCTTTGGAGGATGCGCTCATCGGTGTAACCGTTGGCTCGGAAGTTGCTGTGGCATAAGTCAACAAACTCACCGCGTTTGCTGTCGGTGCCCATACGCGAAAAGTTGTAGATGCGGCGGTGTATGTGTTTCCTAAATCATCACCTGCGTAAAAGTAGCGGGCATTGAATCCATCGGATTCAATGATCTTTCCAGCGCTTACTTTAAGACTTCCAAAATTTGTCTGGCTCACCGTGTAGTCAGCGCCGATAGTTGCATCGGAATCTAGAGTGAGTTGTACGCGCGTCGTTGCTGTGGCACTTCCATCAAGAGCCTTAACAGACAAAACCTTTGGCCCACCAGTGATTGAGAAACCTTCATCTCCTGTACCTGTAAGCGCAATTTTCTGACTCAGATCAATCGAGATTGCACGGAAGTCATCAAGGGTTGCCGATTTAATTGCTTTAACTGGAGCAGGAAGGGTTGTATAAATTGTCGGATCACCTTGCACTAGCCAGACCTCGGCATTGCCTGAAGCATCAAAGTTGGTAATGAATCTATTCGTCTCAACATCCTTAGAAACCCAGGCACCTTTGCGAACAATAATTCCTACATTGTCGAATGCACTCATGCCTGTTATGTCCGCTTGAAAGACCTTGCCAAATGAATCCGCTCCAGTAAATGCGCTTCCCTCGGCAGGAGAAAAGGCCGCATCTTGGGTATCTGCACCTTGGTCATTTCCAACGATGATGTTCTTCCACAACCACAAATTCCAACTCGTATAGTCATCGGCTGGTCGTTGATAGTGAACCGTCAAATGAATAGTTGCGGGGGCAGCAGCGCTTGCTTGTAGAGGCGCCGACATCAGCAAGAGCCCAGCAATAACTCCCAAAACTGTGATTCGTGAAAGTGCTTGGGTATGGCGATTATTTACAAACATGGGATCCACTTTCAGACGAAGTCACGAACACTCATGGAATCTAAGCATGAGAGAGGCTGATGTCAGTGTGATTATTGCGAGAGCGGACATTTCTTTAGCAAAACGTTATGGTCTCGCAGCCTTTCTGCACGAAATGAGGCTTATGTAACGCCCGCACAGAGGGTTTCCCTCATTTGTCGCTGATAGACTCCCCGCTGTCGAGTTGAGGAATTACCGAGGGAGTCATCATGAATAAGAAGCTTATTGGCGTAATAATTGTGGCCACAGTGGCACTCAGCGCGTGCGGTGCAAAAAAGGCTGATACTGCTTCAAGCTCTGATTCCACGGCAACCGCCACTGAAGCACCTGCAGCAACCGGTGGCTTTGGGAGTGCTCTTGATCTTGGTGGCGGAATTGCTTTGACTCTGAGCGCACCACAGTCCTTCGTACCCGGTAGCTTTGCAACCAACTACCTCAAGGGACAAGCGGCCAACATTTTTGATGTAACTGTAAAGAATGGCGGAACAACTCCGCTAGATACAACATCGATCGTCATTCAAACTGGGTCGGGCGAAAATACATGCACCGATGTTCTGGATGGTGATAACGGAATCACTGGTGCACCAACTGATCCAATTGCAGCTGGCGCAGAAGTTTCCTTTAAGTTCGCGATTGCATGCGATGCTAAAAGCGGAGACCCACTCAATGTATCTGTAAGCGTCGGAGCAACCAGCGCTTCAATCGATGGGAAAATCGCCTAACTTAAGCAGGTTCTGGGAAATGGCACGCAATACGGTGACCATTTCCAATCTGTAGCAATGGTGGCACTTCAACGCGACATTGCTCCTGCACTTTCCAGCAACGCGTATTGAATACGCAACCTGCTGGTGGGTTCATTGGGCTTGGCAAGTCTCCTTGCAAAATGATTCTCTCGCGGGAGCGACTCTTCTTCGGATCCGGAACCGGTACCGCAGAAAGCAGCGCCTTCGTATAAGGATGTCGTGGAGCACGGAATAGATCATGCTTATCTGCATCTTCCATAATCTTGCCGAGGTACATAACAACAACACGATCAGAAATGTGCTGAACAACCGATAGGTCATGAGCCACGAAGAGATATGAAAGATTGAACTCTTCTTGCAAATCATCCAGCAAGTTAACAACTTGGGCTTGAATAGAAACATCCAAAGCCGACACTGGCTCATCGGCAACAATCAATTTCGGCTTTAGCGCAATGGCGCGAGCGACACCAATACGTTGACGTTGTCCGCCGGAGAATTCATGGGGGTAACGGTTGACGTGCTCTGGGTTTAATCCCACGCGTTCCATGAGACGTTCAACTTCGTGCTTGACGCCACCCTCAGGCTTGATTCCTTGAATATCAAAAGTTGCGCCAATTAATGTGCCCACAGTTTGGCGTGGGTTGAGCGAGGCAAATGGATCTTGGAAAATCATTTGCATCTGTGCGCGGAGTGGTTTCATTTCATGTCGAGACAAATGTGTG
>CAIYRR010000041.1 GCA_903928745.1 uncultured Actinomycetes bacterium
CAAAAGGCTCAATAAACTCTCAGGGAATTGAACTGCTCATGCAAGGCATTGATGATGCAGTTGCCCATGCTCAAAGTTTTCAGACCGAAGAAATCTTGGCTTTCGCAACTTCTGCACTTCGCGAAGCAAAAAACGGGCCCGCAATTCTCAAAACAATTAATGCTCGTCATGAAATGGATTTACAGATGCTTTCGGGTGACGAGGAGGCTCGACTCACATTTTTGGCTGTACGTCGTTGGCTTGGATGGTCAAGTGGAAAGTTGCTTGTCGTGGATATTGGCGGAGGATCACTAGAACTTGCAACGGGAATAGATGAGAACCCAGAAGCAGTCCTGTCACTTCCGTTAGGTGCCGCACGACTTACTCGTGAATTCCTGACTGGCGATCCATTCACAAGTAAAAGCATCAGGTCTCTTGAAAATAGAGTCCAGGAACTCTTGAAATCAAAAATGCCTTCCAAGCTTCAAACACACGACGCGGATCACTTCGTGGCAACGAGTAAAACGTTTCGCACTTTGGCTCGAATTGCTAATTATTGGTACGGAGATAAACCTCAATATCTTGAAGCGAACGCACTCATCGGCATCATTTCTCGGTTATCCGATATGACTTCCAGCGAGCGAGCAAAATTACCGGGAGTCTCTGAAAGTAGAGCGTCTCAAATTCTTACAGGAGCAATTGTTGCTCAGGCTGTAATGGAGAAATTGTCAATCACTGAGCTCGAGATTTGTCCTTGGGCCTTGCGTGAAGGAGTTATTTTGAAATGGCTGGATTGGAACGAGCGCTAGTTCGCAGGTGCTTGAATCCAGTCCACAGCAACGATCTCACCATCTCGATGATGGAGAACCCATGCATCACATGGTGAGAGTTTTTCGTCTAGTTGTTTAAAGTTCTTCTTCCCCAGAATCTTCTTTACAAGTTTAGGAATAACAGGATTGTGACTGCAAATCAGAGCTGGCACATTGCTTTCAAAGAGTTCTTGTACGTAAATTAGTGAAAGTTCCTTATCAATGGCATAACCGTATTCACTCAGGTCTTTGGAAATCACAGTTTTGATTTCTAAAGACCTTGCAATCGGCTGCACAGTCTCTAAGCATCTCATCGCATCGGATGTGTGTATCTCTTTGAGGGCGTAGGGCAAATAGAGAGGCAGCAATCTCTTTGCTTGGCGTTGACCCACCACATCCAATGGTCGGTCCCCGTCATCTCCATCCCAATCCTCACGCCGAACTGCTTTTGCGTGACGCAAAAGAACTAACGGAATGGTATTCGGCCCGAAATCGAGAAAGAAATCAACAATTTTCTGATCGTCTTCAAGGGTAAGTTTCTTTTTTGCAGCAGCAGGTGTCAGCCAAATTACATCATCGATTTCCGCAGGATCTGGTTTTCCGAATGGGACTTCGCTGGCCATTGCTGCCCAGTACCGAACGACTTTATCTCCTTCTGGAACCTGATAGATCGCTTGGCCAAGTTCTGGTCCAAATATTGGAGTGACGCCTGTTTCCTCTAGGACTTCCCGATAAGCGCAAGCAATGTGGGATTCGCCAGATTCCAACTTGCCCTTTGGCAATGACCAGTCGTCATACCGCGGACGATGAACGAGTGCAATTTCAATTGATTTTCCTTTGTTGCGCCACAGAACTGCTCCCGCTGCCTGAATGACTTCCTTTGGCTCAGCCATTTCCTTACCGCGCTTTCTGATGTTGGATCATAATGTCATGCAAGTTTGGCAATCGTTCGCCAGTTGGAGAAAGTGTTACTCGATTCCAGACAGATCCATTCAAGTGCCAACTAGAAATGCCATCTGAAGCCTCTAAGTCAATAATTCGTTGAAGTTTTTCCTTATGTGACGGTGAATCGATACGTACGAGACTCTCCACTCTGCGATCCAAATTACGATGCATTATGTCCGCACTACCAATCCAGAATTCATCATCGCCTGCATTTGTGAAATGAAAGATTCGAGAGTGCTCGAGGAACCTTCCAAGAACTGACCGCACCCTTATATTCTCAGAGTGCTCAGGAATTTCAGTTTGCACGGAACAGATTCCACGAATCACAAGATCGATGGGCACTCCATGTTTTGATGCGTCATAAAGGGCCTCCACGAAATCCTCATCAAGGAATGAATTCAATTTGATTTGAATTCCCGAGGAGAGACCCGCTTTGTGATTGTGTACTTCTCTTTCAATCTTCTCAAGCAAACCAGTTCGCAAGGTTCGGGGTGCCACGAGTAGCCGAGAATATTCAGATTGCGGGGCAAAGCCAGATAGCTGGTTGAAAAGTTTCGTGAGGTCCTCAGTAAGAACTGGATCAGCGCTGAGCAGGCCTATGTCTTCATAAAACCTTGCAGTTTTCGGGTTGTAATTTCCTGTTCCGATATGGCAATAACGACGAAGGCCATCAGCTTCATCGCGAACGACGAGCGATAATTTCGCGTGAGTTTTCAGCCCCATAAGTCCATAAACAACATGTGCGCCTGCGGCTTCTAGTTTTCTTGCCCATCGAACGTTGGCTTGTTCATCAAATCTGGCGCGAATCTCGATAACTGCGAGTACTTGCTTCCCAGCCTCTGCGGCTTCGATGAGCGCATCTACTATGGGTGAGTCTCCGGAAGTACGATAAAGCGTCTGCTTAATCGCAAGCACGCTTGGGTCTTGTGCTGCATTCTCAAGAAATGCAACAACTGAATTTGTGAAGGAATCATATGGATGATGAAGAAAAACTTCGCCATTGCGAATCGCTGCGAAAAATGATTCCGGATTCTCTGGATCCACATTTTCCAAACCGGATGCGGTGCGGGATCTGAAAGGGGGATACTTCAAATCAGGTAGATCCAAATCCGCAATTCGATTCAGGCCTGTTAAGTCCAAAGGTTTGCCTGAAGAAATGATTCCATCGGGGTCGATGCCTAATTCGGAAGCCAAACGTTCTAATAGTTCAGGATTTATTCCCGCTTCTATCTCTAGTCGAACTGGTGGTCCGAATCTTCTCCTAAGCAATTCTTGTTCTAAAGAAGAAAGTAGATCTTCGGTTTCATCTTCATCAAGTTCTAAATCCTGGTTTCTCGTAACCCTGAAGGTGTAATGGTCTTCGATGACCATCCCAGGGAAGAGACTGGATAGATGCGCACTAATCAAATCCTCCAGCGGAATGAATCTCGTTCTGCCTTGATTACTCGTTTCAACAAAGCGTGACAATACGGGCGGAACTTTTACGCGTGCAAAGAATTCCTCATGGGTTGTGGCATTTTTAACTATGACCGCAAGGTTTAGTGAAAGGCCAGATATGTAAGGAAATGGATGCGAAGGATCGACAGCGAGAGGTGTAAGCACCGGGAAAATTCGTTTATTAAATAATTCGGTTGTATATGTTTTCTCTGATTCATCAAGATCATTCCAAGTCACCAGCGAAATCCCATGGTTCGCTAGTGCAGGAAGAATTGATTCTTGAAGACAACGTAACTGTCGACTGGTTAGATCTCGCACGCGTTGTGAGAGTTCGGCCATAAGTTCCATTGGGGTGTATCCCGCAGAATTTCTTATTTTGATTCCTGCATCGATTTTGCTCTTGAGCGTTGCTACGCGCACCATAAAAAATTCATCTAGATTCGATGCAAAGATTGCCAAGAAGCGAACGCGTTCTAAGAGCGGAACCTCTTCATCCTCCGCCATTTCCAGCACCCTCTGATTGAAAGAGAGCCAACTCAGTTCTCGATCGGTGAGGTGTTCGCTATGGACCATGGGATAAGGTTGCATGATTTAAGTGAACACCGTATGTCCATCAGCAGGCCAATTAACGACCAAAGTTGCCTCATCTGGGGGTCGATTTCTTGCTTTCCCCTCTGAGTGCGAGAATTACACCCCTTTCGCCAGCCGAATCGAGAGAGTGGAGGCGGGGCTTGTATGAATCGATACTGGCATAGTCCTGAAACCACTGGAATAAAGGGGGGAACGACTACACGACGTGTCTGTATCAATTATTCAGTTACGCGGCAGGCAGACGCGCGCCTGGCACATTTTCTGCGGCAGGGAGGGAGAAATTAACGC
>CAIYRR010000042.1 GCA_903928745.1 uncultured Actinomycetes bacterium
CGGCGAAGTAGTGGGTTTGATCGGTCAAAACGGAAGCGGAAAATCAACTTTTATCAAGATTTTGTCAGGATTCCACTACCCAGATCCTGGCGCTGAAGTATCCATGGGTGGCGAAGATGTCGTAAATGTATTGAATCAAGGACCAAGTCGCACAGGCATGGCTTTCATCCATCAAGATTTACCTCTTATTGATTCCATGACAATTCTGGAAAACTTACGTGTTGCCCGCTTTACAACGGGTTTCGGCCGTCATATTAAATGGAATGATGAGAAAGCTATCGTGAAGCGCATTCTTGCGACCGTTGGCCTGGATCTCAACCCAAGTACTCCCGTTGGAAAACTTTCCGTTACCGAAAAAGCGCTCGTTGCAATTGCGCGCGGACTTTCAGAAGTTGAATCGGAAAACTCCAGCGGACCGCGATTATTGGTACTAGATGAACCAACTGCCTACCTTCCACAAGATGGTGTTAAGCGACTTTTCACGGTAGTTCAAGGTCTCGCCGATCAAGGCGTCAGCATTTTGTTTGTATCTCATCGACTTGATGAAGTACTTGACCACTGTTCGCGCACCGTGGTCTTTCGCGGAGGCGAGCTCGTTGCTGATTTACCAACAGCGGGAAAAACAGAGCGAGATCTTGTTGAAATCATGCTGGGGCGCGCGCCAGAGAGTATTTATCCAGATCGAAGCGACATCGAAGGTGATGTAGTTCTTGAAGTGCATGGTCTCGTTGGCGATCAGATTCAAGGTTTGAATTTCCAAGCAAAGCGCGGTGAAATAGTTGGATTCGTTGGACTCCCGGGACAAGGTTATGACGAAATTCCATACTTGTTAGCTGGGGCTCAAAGATCCTTTGATGGCCACGCAATTATCGACGGTGTTCAGGTGGATCTAACTTCACTCAATCCCGCCCTTGCCATTAAACATGGCGTTGCTCTTTTACCAGCCGATCGAAAAGGCGCTAGCGGAGCAACAACAATCTCAGTTGGAAATAATCTCACTATTCCAACTTTGCGGCGTTTCACACGCTTTCGCACCATCCTTCGTCATCGTAATGAGCAAGCTGCAATAGCTGAAGAATTACAGCGATTCACCGTCACTCCCCCAAACGGCAAGGCGCCTTTGGCCACACTCAGTGGCGGCAATCAACAAAAAGTTCTTCTTGCTAAATGGTCCGTTGCCGCACCTAAAGTTTTTATCCTCCATGAACCAACACATGGCGTTGATGTAGGCGCCAAACGCGAAGTTTTTGCCCAACTCGCAAAGCTAGCAAGCCGAGGTGCGCTGCTTCTGATTAGTAGCGTGGAATATGACGACTTAGTAAATATGTGCGATCGCGTCCACGTCGTTCGCAAGGGCGCAATTGTTCAAACATTCGAAGGTGACGCTCTCACAGCCCATGATCTAGCCGCTGCAGTACACGCCCGGTGATCCACTCATGCTCTTTTCCAGCACCAATATGAACGCCGCCATAAAAAACATTACGAACACAAAGATCACTTTGATCTGACACGAACAGAAGCGATAAGGGGACAAGATTTTATGACTAAGGCAAGCACACTCAGGGCGCTGCTCGCGCAAACGACAAATGGACCTCTTGTAGTGCCAGGCGTTGGTACGCCACTAGAAGCAGTGAGCGCTGAGGCCGCTGGATTTAGTGCAATTTATATGAGCGGTTACGCAGTGGCTTCATGGAGACATGGCCTGCCAGATATCGGTCTACTTGGCGCACGGGACACAGTCGATGCCGTCGAAGCAATTACTCGCGTGACATCTGTCCCGCTCATTGTCGATGCCGACACTGGATATGGTGGACCTGCTTCCGTTCACGCGAATGTGCGCTTGCTAGAAGCTGCTGGTGCAGCAGCTATTCAAATTGAAGATCAAACTTGGCCAAAAAAGTGTGGCCACATGAGCAACAAAGAAGTTATTCCAGCAGAAGATGCCGCACTCAAGATTGCTGCAGCCGTTGCTGCGCGAACCAATCCCGATACCGTCATCATCGCACGTACTGATTCGGTTGCACCGCTTGGAATTGATGAAGCAATTAAGCGTTCTCGAATGTTTGCCGATGCCGGTGCCGACATCCTATTTATTGATGCACCTGAATCTGTTGAGCACCTGACAAGAATTGGAAAAGAGTTGCGTGCTCCCCTCATGGTCAATATGAGCGAGAGCGGCTTGACACCTGCAATGTCTGCAGCAGAATTCTTCGAGTATGGATTTGGAATTGTCATTTATCCAACCGCTGCACTTCGAGTAGCGGCAAAGTCAATTACAAATCTCTACGCCGATCTGAAATTACATGGCGATACTCGACCTTGGATGGATCGCATGTACTCACTCGGCGAACTCAACACGTTGATGAAACTCGATGATTACATGGCTATTGATGAAAAGAAGCTCTAACCCAACTTCAATGACAACCACAGAAGAAAGTGAAATGAAATGACGACAAGTCTTCCTTTGGATGACCTACGAGTGATTGAACTTGGGTCGCTTCTTGCTGGCCCTTTCTGTGGACAATTGCTGGGTGATTTCGGGGCAGAGATCATCAAAGTAGAAGATCCCGGCGTTGGCGATCCAATGCGCCAATGGGGTAGAGAAAAACCTTATGGAACTTCGCTTTGGTGGCCTGTCGTTGCCAGAAACAAGAAGTCGATCACTGCAAACCTTCGATCCGCTGAAGGCCAAGATTTGATTCGTAAACTTGTCACTGAGGCAGACGTCCTTCTTGAAAATTTTCGACCAGGAACTTTGGAAAAATGGGGTTTGAGCCCTGAAGAACTGTGGAAACTCAATCCTGGTTTGATCATCACTCGCGTTACGGGTTTTGGACAATCTGGTCCATATTCATCTCAAGCAGGTTTTGGTTCTATCGGTGAGGCAATGGGCGGAATCCGCTACATCACGGGAGATCCTGATCGACCACCTGCACGAACTGGCGTCTCACTAGGTGACTCTTTGGCGGCAACATTTGCAACTCTTGGAACTCTCGTCGCACTCCATTACCGCACACGTACCGGTCGCGGACAAGTTGTTGATTCGGCCATTTACGAAGCAGTCCTGGCTTTAACTGAATCTCTGATTCCAGAATGGCAAATTGCCGGATATCAGCGTGAGCGAACAGGAACAACGCTGCCAAATGTTGCCCCAAGCAATGTGTATCCAACTGCTGATGGCGAAATGATTCTTATTGCTGCCAATCAAGATGGAGTATTCCGCCGTCTTACAGGAGCAATGGAGGATTTGGAATTGGCCGATGATCCTAGATACGCCACCCACGGAGCACGTGGTGCCAACATGGATGAGCTAGATGGTCTCATCGCTAAATGGACCACAACCCTTGGCGCAGATGATTTATTACAACGACTACACGCGGCCTCAGTGCCATGCGGACGAATATTCCGAGCCAAAGACATGATGGTTGATCCACATTTCGCGGCTCGGGAAGCAATAGTAAAAGTGGCGCATCCCGATTTTGGCGACTTCGCGATGCAAAACGTATTTCCCCGCTTATCAGAAAGCCCCGGGCAGGTCCGTCACGTTGGACCGTCGCTCGGCGAACACAATCGAGAAATATACCAAGACTTGTTGCACTTAAGCGATGACGAAATGTCTTCCTTGCATGCAGCAGGCGTCATTTAAGGAGCTCACATGACTTATCGCATTGGCGTCGATGTTGGTGGAACTTTCACCGACATATTACTTATGAATGAGGAAACGGGTGAAACCTTCAGGGCTAAAACCGCTTCCACACCGCAAGATCAATCAATTGGTGTTCTGCGTGGAATGGAACGCGCATGTAAGCAAGCAGGTATAAGTCTCGATCAAATTGGCGAGGTGCTTCACGGCACAACTGTTGCAACAAATGCAATCCTCGAAGGCAAAGGAGCCAAAGTAGGCTTACTCACGACAACTGGATTCCGTCAGGTACTCCAGATTGCGCGTTCTTTCGTTCCTGGTGGACTTGCAGGTTGGATCATCTGGCCAAAGCCAGAACCACTTGCATCACTTGAAGACACTTTTGAAATTCGCGAGCGTATTGGCAGTGACGGAGAAGTCGTCATTGAACTAGACGAAGCGGATGCACGTGTTCAACTACGCAAACTCGCCAAGCGCGGAGTTGAAGCACTCAGCATCAGCCTTATTAACTCCTTCACTAACTCATCCCACGAAAACCGACTTGCAGAGATTGCCGCTGAGGAACTTCCAGGCATGCCGATCTCTGTTTCATCAACAGTCTTGCCTGAACTTCGTGAGTACGAGCGAACAATCACAACTGTTGCTAACGCATATGTGCAACCTCAGGTTGCTAAATATGTGGCAAATCTTGAAACCCAACTTAAAGGTTCAGGAGTACAAGGCAAACTCTTTATTCTTCGAAGCGATGGCGGTTTGGTTTCAGCACAAACTGCAGCTGAGAACCCAGTTTCACTCCTACTTTCAGGTCCTGCTGGTGGAGTTGCTGGCGCAGTATGGGTTGCCGAGCAGACCGGATATCGCGATTTCTTAACTATCGATATCGGTGGAACATCCACTGACGTTGCATTGGTTCAAGATCTGACTCCACGAGTTGGACGCGAAACAACAGTCGGCGATCTCAAAGTTCGCGCAACGTCAATCGACGTTCGCACAATTGGTGCCGGTGGCGGTTCAATCGCTCACGTACCTGCATTGACTAAGGCGCTACGCGTTGGCCCACAAAGTGCTGGCGCCGTTCCTGGACCAGCTGCTTATGGTGCTGGTGGAGTAGAGCCAACAGTGACAGATGCCAACGTTGTTCTTGGATACCTTCCAACTGAACTCGCTGGTGGAGAAATTTCACTCGATAGAGCGGCAGCACGTACTGCAGTGCAGCGCATTGTCGATGCGACTTCTCTTAATACGGTGGAGGCCGCGGCCGCGGGCATCATCGATATCGTGAACGAGAACATGTTGGGTGCGTTGCGTCTTGTCTCTGTACAACAGGGATTTGACCCTCGTGAATTTGCACTTGTCGCCTTCGGTGGTGCTGGTCCACTTCACGCAAATGCACTTGGAATCCTTACTGGCGCATGGCCAGTGATCATTCCGCCATCACCTGGTGTGCTTTGTGCATATGGTGATGCCACAACGAACTTGCGCAACGAATCTGTCAGAACGCTAGTTCGTAGATTCAGTGACATGACCGATGATCGACTCAAGGAAATGCTCCTCGAGTTGGCGACAAGTGCTCGAGTTCCACTCACAACGGGTGGCATCGCAGCAGCAGATCAAGAAATTACATACTCTGCAGACTTGCGCTATCACGGTCAGGGATTTGAAATCCCAGTGACAATCGATCTCGATGCATTCGATGGCAAAGGCGGCGGCTTAGATGTCCTTAGTTCCGCTTTCGATGCTGAGCATCAGAGACTGTTCTCATTCTTGCTCGATACTGAGCATGAAGTAGTAACAATTCGTGCCACTGTGAGCGGTCCTCGACCAGAAGTCATTGCACCAGTTCTTCCAGAAGGAAGTTCTGATCCTGCTGAAGCCCTAATTAATACATCTGATATCTGGGCCGACGGCGGATTTGTGAAAGCGAACATTTATGATCGCGTTAAGTTGAAAGCAAGAAACGTTATACATGGTCCTGCAATCGTGACCGAAATGGATTCAACCACTCTCGTATTGCCGGGCCACACCGCCACGGTTCATAGAAGCGGAAGCATCCTGATTCAACCCCTTGGCGCTACTGAAACATTGGAAGGCTGACCCATGGCTAAATTAATCGAAACATCTACAACGCCACTTCGTTCCGTAGACGTAGACGTGGTCACTCTTGACCTCGTCGAGAACGGTCTTCGCAACGCACGATACGAAATGGATGAAGTTCTCTTTAGAACTGCCCTATCCCCAGGTATCCGTGAACAGCATGATGAGTTTCCTCTGATTGCAAACCGTGAAGGAAAGATGGTTGTAGGGCAGTTCGGACTTTCTGTTCCTGACTTCCTTGATAACTTCGATGGAACAATTGAAGAAGGCGATGTTCTGCTTACTTCAGATCCATATTCATGCGGTGGATCTATCAGCCATGCGAACGACTGGTTGGTCGTTATGCCGATCTACTTCGAAGGTCGCATCATTGGTTGGTCTGCGATGTTTGGTCATATGACTGATGTCGGAGGCAAGACTCCAGCTTCAATGCCAACGGATGCAAAGACGATCTTCGAAGAAGGCGTCGTTATTCCTCCGTTCCGTTTGTACAAGAAGGGCGAACTCGATCAAGATGCTCTCAAAATCATCCTGAACCAGGTCCGCAAGCCCGATTGGAACCGAGCAGACCTCAATGGTCTGGTTGCTGCCTGCCGTACAGCTGGACGCCGTGTTCAAGAAATGTGTGCGCGATTTGGCGTAGATACTTTCGACTCAGCACTCGATGCTCTCCTTGATCGTAACTATCAAGCAATGAAGGTTCTGCTTGCTATGGTCTTCAAGGATGGCGAGACAATTTCATTCACCGATTACATCGATGATGATGGTCGCGGTAATGGACCTTACGAACTGAAGTTGAGTCTTACTCGCACAGGAGAGAAAGTTCTCTTGGACTTCACGGGAAGCAGTCCACAAGCAGAGGGCCCGATCAACTATTACATCAATGAAAACCTCGTTCGTATGTTCTTCGGTATCTACATGATCACGGTCGCTGATCCGCAGATCCTATGGAACGACGGTTTCTATCCGTTGGTAGATGTTGAAATTCCTAAGGACTCATTCTGGCAACCTAAGTTCCCAGCTGCGCTCAATGCCCGTAACCACGGAATTGGTCGAATCTTCGACCTCTTCGGAGGATTGCTGGGCCAGACAAACCCTAACCTGCTCAATGCTGCAGGGTTCTCATCATCACCTCACTTCATGTACTCGGGAAATTACACAACGGGTCCACGTAAGGGTGAATGGTTCCAGCTCTACTCTGTCTGCTTCGGTGGAATTCCTGGACGCCCAATTGGAGATGGTCCTGATGGACACTCACTATGGCCGTCATTCGTAAATATTCCTTGCGAATATCTAGAGTCCTACTATCCACTTCGCATTGATCGTCTTGAAACGATTACTGACACAGGTGGAGCTGGACTTCATCGCGGTGGCAACGGTGTAGAAGTTGAATACTTCTTCCAGGAGCCTGGCACGATTGCAATTCACGATGATCGTTGGTTGACATACCCATGGGGTGTTAACGGTGGCGAGCCTGGTGCACGTGGTCGCAAATGGATTCAACGAGTCGATGGAACAAAGGAAATTCTTCCAAGTAAGTTCATCGATGTTCCAGTATTCCCTGGCGATGTTCTTCACTACATCACATGGGGCGGAGGCGGTTGGGGAGATGCACTTCTTCGCGATCCAGAACTTCTTGCCCTTGAAATTCGTCGAGGCCTCATAAGCACTGAAGGTGCACTCCGCTACGGCGTTGTGTGCAGTGAAGACGGAGTTGTAGATGAATCGGCAACGAAGGCTCTACGCGAGAAATTAGGCGCAGGTCGCGTTTATCCGCTTCCTACATTCAACATGGGACCTCCATTAGCAACAATCTTGGAGAATGCCTTCGCAGAAACAGGGCTACACGCTCCAAAGTGGCCAGTTCCACTTCTCTAAAATAAACATGGAAACCACCTCCGCTTAAAATAGCTGGGGTGGTTTCCATTTTAGAATTCAAGAATGGTTTTCTTACAAGGAGGATTTATGTCTAGCGTAGAAATACTCGAGGTCTCACCTCGCGATGGACTTCAAAATGAAGCAGTCCTTTTTTCAACGCAAGACAAGGTAGAACTCATCGAGCGAATAATCCGCGCCGGTACGAAAAGAATTGAAGTAACGAGTTTTGTTAACCCACTCAAGGTTCCGCAAATGGCAGATGCCAGCGAAGTCATGGCTGCGCTCCCCCGTCCTGACGGAGTTAAGTACTCAGGTCTTATCATGAATGCACGTGGACTCGAGCGCGCGATTTTGGCGAAGGTCCATGAAGTAAATATCGTTGTTGTCGCATCTGACACATTCTGTGCGAAAAACCAAGGAATGACCTCACAAGAATCAATCAAAGCTGCACAAGGGTTGGTTTCCATGGCCCGCGAAGCAGGACTTTCAACAACGGTCACAATCGGCGCTACTTTTGGTTGTCCCTTCGAAGGAGAAATTCCTCTAGATCGCATTAAAGATATCGTCGCGCGAGTAATAGATACCGGCCCCGATGAGCTGGCATTGGCTGACACCATTGGCGTTGCCATCCCCCGTGACATTACCCAACGAGTCAGCTTTGCACGTGACTACGCGCCTAAAACGATGGCTCTTCGACTTCACCTTCATGACACTCGCCATACAGCAGTTGCAAATTCACTCGCTGCAATCGAGGCGGGAGTTACCGTTCTCGATGCAAGTATCGGAGGCACAGGCGGTTGTCCGTTTGCTCCTAAGGCAACAGGAAATGTTGCGACGGAAGATCTGCTTTATCTATTTAATCGAATGGGCATTGAAACAGGAATCAACTTCGATTTGACCGTTGAAACAACCGCTTGGCTTGAAGGCAAACTAGGCAAGCAATTACCTGGCGCGCTACTTAGAGCTGGTGCATTCCCTCCCTCACATATCGCTCAGGCAAATTCGTAATGGGCAAAACAATGGTCGAGAAAGTCTGGGCCGAACATGTCGTGCGTAGCGCCCCTAATGAACCTGATCTACTCTTTATAGACTTTCATTTGATTCACGAGGTCTCTACTCCGCAAGCATTTGATGGGTTACGTATTGCTGGACGTACTGTAAGCAGACCAGATTTAACTTTAGCTACCGAGGACCATAACGTCCCAACCGTAGATATCGATAAGGAGATTGTTGATCCC
>CAIYRR010000043.1 GCA_903928745.1 uncultured Actinomycetes bacterium
CCTTGCACGTTATTTTGACCACGCAAAGGATTCACGCCGACTCCGAGTCGGCCAATATTTCCAGTAGCCATCGCTAAATTGGCAATGCCCATCACCATCGTCGAACCTTGGCTATGTTCAGTTACTCCTAAGCCATAATAAATAGCGGAATTTGGCGCAGTTGCATAGAGTCGAGCCGCTGCACGAACTTCTGCGGCGGGCACTCGCGTAATAGCTTCGAGGCTTTCAGGTGAATTCTCAGGCAAACGAATAAACGCCTCCCACTTTCCAAAAGACTCTAGGTCACAGCGCGAATTAACAAAATCGCGATCTATGAGACCTTCTACCGCAATAACGTGTGCAAGGGCATTAATGATTGCCACATTCGTTCCTGGCATGAGACCTAGATGATGTGCCGCCTCGATGTGAGCGGTACGCACCAATTCAATCCGCCGCGGGTCCACCACGATAAGTTGAGCCCCTTTTCGCAGCGCTTGCTTCATTCGAGATGCAAAGACAGGATGCGCAGCAGTTGGATTCGCGCCAATGAGCATAATGACATCTGCGAATTCGACAGACTCAAAATCTTGGGTTCCTGCCGAAGTTCCAAAAGTTTGGCTTAAACCATAACCTGTTGGTGAGTGGCACACTCGAGCACAGGTATCGACATTGTTATTTCCGAAGGCCGCGCGAATCATTTTCTGAACTACATAAACCTCTTCATTGGTGCAACGAGAAGAGGTAATACCGCCAATACTGTCCATGCCATATTCGGATTGAATATTCCTTAATCTTTGAGAAGCAAAAGTAATTGCTTCCTCCCATGTGGCCTCTCGCCAAGGATCGGTGATCGATTCCCGAATCAGAGGTGAAGTGATCCGATCCGTATGAGTTGCATATCCCCAAGCAAAGCGGCCCTTTACGCAGGAATGTCCCTCGTTCGCTCCACCATTCTTGAATGGAACCATACGTACTAATTCATTTCCCTTTACTTCGGCCTTGAAAGAACAACCAACTCCGCAATAGGCACATGTCGTCAGAACAGTGCGGGTTGGCGTGCCGATTGTGTAGAGCGTTTTTTCAGTCAGGGCCCCTGTTGGGCACGCCTGAACACATGCTCCGCAAGAAACACATTCGCTTTCAATAAATGATGTTCCCGAGGACGAAACCCGTGCTTCAAAGCCACGGTTTTCAATTGTTAAAGCAAAAGTTCCTTGAACTTCATCACAAGCTCGTACACAACGGTTGCATAAAATGCATTCCGTAGAATCAAAAGTGAAATATGGATTGGACTCATCTTTTGGTATATCCAGATGCGTACTTCCTGAATATCGAACCTCTTCCAATCCCACGCGTCTGGCCATACCGTGCATCTGACACTCATCCCCAGCAGCACATTGTTCTGGATGATCAGACATGTATAACTCCATAACACCTTGACGTAATCTTTTTAGACGATCCGTCGAGGTGGAAATCTTCATTCCATCGGCAACTGGCGTAGTGCATGATGATGGTGTTCCATTTCGCCCATCGATCTCAACAACGCACATTCGGCACGAACCAAATGCTTTAAGCCGATCAGTGGCACATAATTTCGGAACATCAATACCAAGTTCTAGGGCAGCGCGCATTATTGAGGTATCTGCAGGAATTGAAATCTGTTTTCCATCGATTTCAACGCTAACTATTTCATCTCGCCTACTTGCGGGAGTTCCGAAATCTGGCTCAATCAGCAGAGTCACTGTGACACCCCAATCGTTGAACCAAAATCCTCAGGGAAATGTAACATCGCACTTCGGACAGGTAGCGGTGTAAGTCCCCCCATGGCGCAAAGAGATCCGTCAGTCATCACTTCACACAGATCTAAGAGAAGTTTCTTGTTTGATTCAACATCTATACCGTTAATGATGTGGGTGATCGTTTCTGCGCCCCTGGTAGAACCGATACGACAAGGTGTGCACTTGCCACATGATTCGATAGCGCAGAATTCCATGGCGAACTTTGCCTGAACTGCCATGTCAACGTCTTCATCAAAGAGAACAATCCCTCCATGTCCCAGCATGCCCCCCGCCGCGAGCAATGATTCATAATCCATGGAAATATCTGAAAGCGAAGGCGGCAGATAAGCACCTAGTGGTCCACCAATTTGCACAGCGCGCAATGGTTTACCCGTGAAAGTTCCACCTCCGAAATCATTGACCAGCGAATCTAATGTTGCACCAAAACCTAATTCGACGATTCCACCTCGAGCGACATTTCCCCCCAGCTGGAAAATCTGCGTACCGACTGATCGACCAACCCCGCGTGCCTTATACGCCTGCGCACCATTTGCCAGAACTGCCACCACTGTCG
>CAIYRR010000044.1 GCA_903928745.1 uncultured Actinomycetes bacterium
GAGTACGACTTCACTCCATTTGAATCACAAGGTTCAGGTGAGGCAGTTCGTCTCGATGAGTTCGAGGTTCCTCGTTAAGTAATAGAAAGCATTAATAAGACAGCCCCTTCGCTTATTGCGCGGGGGCTGTTTTATTTATTCGTACCGCAACGCCTCAACAGGATCGAGATTTGATGCGCGAAGTGCTGGGAAGAATCCTGATGCAAATCCAATCGCTGATGTTCCGGCAATAACAAGGGCCATTAGCCATACAGGCACAGAGAATGTTGCACCTGTGAGAGAACCAGTTTTTACCATTCCCGTAATCATCGGCTTTGCAAGAAGGATGGCGATATATCCAAAGAGCACTCCGATGAACCCACCGAGGAATCCGATAGCTGTCGCCTCTAATGTGAATATGCGACGAATTGTTTTTCGTCGAGCACCCATCGCGCGCATCACACCAATCTCACGAGTCCTTTGAAGCACCGACATGATCATCGTGTTCATAACTCCAAGTGCTGCAATAAAGAGTGCAACGAATCCCAGTGCACCAAGTACTAATCCGATCGTGTTCGCCTGCGTTTTTTGTTCATTGAGTGCAACAAGGCCAGTGGCGGTGTACACGCCAAGTCTCTCAATCGTTGTGGCAAGAGAGGCAACATTTTCAAGCGCATCGGCCTTCACCATCAAAGAGTCATAACCACCCAATGATTTTATGTAAACCGCGGGACTTGTTTGAACCCAACCACCACGAACTATTCCAGGCGATGAGTTCACTTGGGGACCACCTTGTTGCCCTTGTTGCCCTTGTTGCCCTGATGCGCACTGTTGTCCAGGTTGGCAACCGCCTCCACTCATAGGTTTTGAATAACTTACTGAGGCGGGAGTTGATTGATTATAAATGCCGATAAAAGTTTTCATTGGGAGCATGATTACGGGTTGATCTCCGCCATTTGCTGGATCAATCACGCCGACAATCGTCGCAGTAATTGTCATGGCTGGTAATCCAGAAGTGGGACCTTGCATACAGTTCTTTGCCTGGCTGGGACATTGCTTTTGTGGTGGAAGAGTTGTCGGAAGCGTCGCGCCAATACCGGTGTATCCATTCATTGTTTGTAGCTTTACCTTTAGGCCAATCATCTTGCTGTAATCCTTAGAGAACCCCATTACTTTTCCGTAGCTTGGAGATATCAATATTTGATTCGTATCGGTCTCTTTGAGATCTCGGCCAGCAGCGAGCGCTGGCGTGATTGCTCCATTGGGTTCATATCCGACTACCGATTGAATGAGCCACCTTTTGCCGGCGTATTCAATATTTGACAGAGCTGGCATGCGGCTTCGGATTGATCCTGCGATTTTGGCTACATGAGGCAATTTGGAAATCGTATTTTTGAATTCTGGATATAGCGGGGTAGTGGGGGCGCCAGATCCACTAGATTCAGCACCTTTTCCGCCACCACTCACTCCGGATGGGTCATAGGAAAGGTTAGTTTGTTCAGCAACTTGGATTTGAAGAATTTGCCCCGTTTGGACAAAACTTGCCACAGTGACTTCTTTAACGGTGGTAACAAAGGTCAGCATGACTGTGATTCCTGTGGAACCGATAACGATTGCAAAGATGGTCAGGGCCGATCGCAATTTTGCTCGTCGCAAACTTCGCATAGAAAGTGAAAGGTAATCTGCAATTCTCATTATCGATCACCTACATCATGAACGCGACCATCTAGAACTTCAATATTTCTATGTGCATGTGATGCGACTTTGGCATCATGGGTAATAACCAAAAGGGTTATTCCTTCACGGTTTAAGTCGATGAGCATCTCAATTACTTCTGCGCCGCGTTGGCTATCTAAGTTGCCTGTTGGCTCATCAGCCAAAATCACAGTTGGTTCGTTTGCGATCGCTCTAGCAATGGCGACCCGTTGTCTTTGTCCACCAGAAAGTTGATTAGGTAGATGTTGCGCACGATCTGCCATGCCCACTCTTTCGAGACATTGCGCGGCCCGAATCTTTCTTTGAGCAGGCCGCATTCCAGCAAAGATTAGAGGGAGCATTACATTCTCAAGTGCGGTGCTGTCATTCTTTAAATTAAAGGACTGGAAAACAAATCCGACCGTCTTATTTCGAAATTGACTTAAGTCTCCATCATTAAGTGTTGCAAGATTTTGCCCCGCAACATTTACCGAACCCGATGTAGGTTTATCGAGTCCACCAATCATGTTGGCAAGCGTGGATTTACCAGAACCTGATGGACCTGTAATTGCTACGAAGGAACCGCTAGGAATAGAAAGGTTTACGCGGTCCAACGCGTTGAAACTCTCGCCACCTAATTGGTAGGTGCGAGTGACTTCAGAGAGTTCAATCCCCTGAATCTCCATGTTGTAAATTAGCATTCTGCCTAGAGGCAATAAAGGGGGCTAAACCTCACGTGAGTTTATTGAGGCACAGATTGAGCATTCATGGCTCGAGTGATCGAATCTCGAGCCTCAAGAATCATTCGGCGAAGACCTGCTGGGGCATCGCCTCCGACTCCTTCTAGCCATTGGTTTGTCTTGGCAAGTGTGGATTCAGTTGTGAGGAATC
>CAIYRR010000045.1 GCA_903928745.1 uncultured Actinomycetes bacterium
CACAAAAAACAGTTTCAGGATCTCCAAGAAACCAACGAATGAGATCGTGATAATGAATTGAGTGCAGCATTATTTCAAGTCGTTCTAGATCTTTCGCCCACGGCCATAGTTCCCAAGGCGTAATCAAATTAACCGTTATTGAAAAGTTATTGACTTCACCAAGCCAGCCAAGCTCAACCATTTTATGGGCCGCTGCAACGCCCTCTTCAAAGCGAAGCTGCTGGTTGACTCCTGCGATAATCTTAAATTCATCAACTAAATCAGCCATTTTTGAGCCAGCTTCAACTGTTGTCGCCATTGGTTTTTGAGCCAGAATGTTCTTACCGGCCCTGGCAATCATTTCAAAAAGTTGGGGCTGAGTATCTGCTGGAACGGCAATATCAAAAACTGTTGCTTCAGATTCTGACAACATCTCATCAAGGTTTGCATAAACTCTTTTAATACCGTGACGCGTGGCAACCTCTGTTGCTTTGACTTGATCGACATCTGTGATTCCCACTATTTCTAAACCAGCTTTTTTATAAGCAGGAAGATGGGCGCCATCCACGATTCCCCCGGCACCAACAATTGCAACTGGTACTCGGTGAGCCTTCGGGATTTCAAGACGGACTGCATCGGCAACTTCTTTGAATTGATCAATCATCGCTTACTCCTTATCTTGCGCAGCAATATTTTCAATTTGAGACGTACGATAAAGAACTGTTTGCAAGTGCTCTGTATAAAGGACTAACTCTTCATTATCTGCACGAAAGATTTCGTAGCTAACTCTAATAAGACCCATGGTTTCGTACTTAGGAGTTTTTTCAAGAAGTGTCCTCATTCCATAGATCGTGTCACCTATAAATGTTGGCTTGATAAAACGAAGTTTGTCGTATCCATAACTAAATGTGTTTACGTTGTTATGAGCAAAAAGCCCCAGACCATAACTAAAGACCATCGCACCGGGAACAAGTCTGCGCTTGAACAATCCATGTTCGCGGGCCCAAATATCATCCCCGACATATGGATGCATATCTAGAACCAAGGAGTTAAAGAGCATGACTTCACCTTCGGAGATTGTTCGGCGCAGTGAACGATCCACTTCCCCAACCTCGTAATCTTCATAGAGTTGTACATCTTGATTCCATACTGGAATCTCATATCGTGCAGTTGGATCTGGATTTGGATTCTGCATCTTAAAACCTCTCTATATCCCGAACTCTCGGCGAATCTTTTCAGTGTCTTCTCCAACGTGAGGAGCACCTTTTGAACTCTTGACTGGATGTCCATCGATTCGAATCGGTGAACGCGTTGTCTTTATGTCGATTTCCTTGGCTCCATCGATTGAAGTTCGGGTCACTGTTTGTGTCATATCCAGTTCCTTGAAACCATCATGTGCGATTAACTCCGGCAAGGTTAAAACTGGGGCGCACCAAATGTCAGCGGCATCCAAAATATTTAGCCAGTGCTCTGTAGTTTGAGTAGAGAGTTGGGTTGAAAGAATATTTGTAATCACTTCCTGATCGCTCCACCAACTCTTTGGATCCTCATATTGAGATAGATCGATACCAAGCAGTTTGCCCAATGGTGGAATTGGCGTCATGGCAATTGCCATATATCCATCTTCTGTCTTATAGATTCCATATGGTGCCGGCAGAAACGCATGCGCTCCACTGCCGCGTTTAACAATGACGTTAGGGTCAAAGAGATTCGCCGTGATGAGTTCAAACTGCAAATCCAACATAGCTTCAAGAAGACTTGATTCGACTAACCCACCTAGGCCCGTTCGTTCACGACGAAGTAATAGCGCAGTCACTCCATGTGCCAAATGAGTTGATGTAAAGATATCTGCAACGGCTAAGCC
>CAIYRR010000046.1 GCA_903928745.1 uncultured Actinomycetes bacterium
GTCACCGCAAGCGGACCACTGGATGCCTCTCAAATTCGCTGGTGTGGAAATCTCGATGGGATGCGCAAGATTCGCTCGCTTTCATCGACTGCCAATATCTGGATGCCTTGGGATGACATTGCCCTTCCAGCAAAGACGGATGTTGATGAGTTATCACCAGAATTTATTAATCTTCATTACTCCTTTGTAACTCGGACTCGAGTTCAAGAGTTTCATGACATGGGATATAAAGTTTCTGTCTGGACAGTTGATGATGAAGCGACCATGCGTTGGGCGCTAGATATTGGTGTGGATTCAATTACTACGAACCAACTTGCAATGCTTCAATCGATTATTAATGAGTCACCGTCGCAAAATCACAAGTCAGAGACTTCGATTCAAGATATCGATCTAGATAAGGCAATGACTATCGCCAGAGATTTGGGTAAGTGGGCCATCATGGTCGCGAGTTCCATGGATCCAGGCGAGATGACGTTAAAGCAAAATCCAGCCGACATCGTGACAAGGGTAGATGTCATGATCGAAGCCCATGTTCGCGAAATCATTGCTACAAATTTTCCTGGTCACAATTTTGTCGGCGAAGAAATGGGTGGGCAATTTCAAGAAGATACACCTTCTTGGTATTTGGATCCCATCGACGGAACAACGAATTTCGCAAATAGAATGCCTTGGAGTTCTTTTTCATTAGCGCTGGCTTTCAACCGCACACCACTAGTGGCCGTTGTTATTGATCCTTGGCGCGAATCCCTCTTTGAAGCACGTGCAGGCAAAGGTGCCAAACTCAATGGGCGAAATTTGATTATTGAAGATCAAAGTGGAGTAGAAAATCCACTAAGTAGTCGACTCGTTTCTACTGAATTGGCGGCTTATCAACCATGGCCAGGGATGTTGGGTCTACTTGATGGATTGGCGGAAAACTTTTGCACGATGCGCATCATGGGATCTGGCACGTTAACTCTCACCGGAGTTGCAGCATCACGTGGCGTCGGCGCAGTTGTTGGACATTTCAGTCCTATCGACCATTTAGCTGGCGTATTGATTGTGCATGAAGCGGGTGGGGCAGTTTGGGATGAAGATGGGAAGGTAAATCTTTTCCCGCAAACCGGTGGAGTTTTATGTGCAACTCAAGCAGCCGCAAAACCTCTATATGAGATCTGGAAGAAAGCGATTTCTTAGGCTTCGCAGAATAACCAGCGAGTGAGTTAATATAGAGTCATGAATCGACTTTCCCACGGCATTGAAGTTGTCCTCTTTCGGTCTCGCTTTTTACTGGCTCCGCTTTATCTGGGGCTAGTGGGCTGTTTAGTTCTCCTTTGCTTCCGTTTTGTTGTTGAGTTTTACCAACTTGCTCGACACATCGGGGAGGCGACTCCACAGAGTTTCACCCTTGATCTCCTGGCGCTTCTGGATCTCACGTTGTTAGCAAATCTGATTCTGATGGTGATTTTCGCAGGATACGAAAACTTTGTTTCAAGAATTGATGTCGCAACCGAGTCTAAAGATCGTCCTCATTGGATGGGAACTATCGATTTCAGCGGTCTCAAGATCAAGTTAATCGGATCCCTCGTCGCTATTTCTGTGATCGAACTTCTAAAGGATTTTATTGAACTCTCTGGACAAGATCATGTGGGAGCAGGCACAAAATGGAGAATTGTTATCCACTTAACATTTGTTAGTTCAGGTGTGCTCTTTGCCTTGATGGATTGGATCGCTGATAAGCGAGAATTCCACGGCATTCATGATGAAACCAGTAAATCTATTTAAGTTCAGCAAGCCTGGCTTTCACCATTCCGAGAAGTAGTTTTTCGTCAATTGCCCAGTCATTGGGGACCCCAATCGTCTTCTTCTTGACGTCTAGATCCTTCATTTTGGGCGCAAACTTCTCGAGAACGTCCTTGCTCCACGGCGCCATCAAAATGTGATTTGTAGCGGCAGATATTCCGAAGACATAATCTTTTCCGCTTCGTAACATCGGTTGGTTCCATGCGATTACCAGCTCTAAATCCGGATACTGCGTTGTGATGACTTTAAACATTTCACGTACAGTCTTGACTTGCTTTGGATTAAGGGTCTTGAAGTAGTCGCTAGGTTTATTGAAACGGCGAGTTGTTGTTGATCCTCTTGAATACATAACGAGTGCATTTGCATGGGCTTGGCTAAACCCGTGGTTTTCTCTTAAGTAAGCAATCTGTTCTGGGTACTTCTTGTCGGCAAGTTCTGACATTACATCAAACCAATAGGACATTGGTTGTCCGTATTTCTTCTCAATGGATGGGAAGTGCGCTTCTCGGCTTGGATCCTTCATTGGCACAGGCAAAGATTAACTCAATATCGGACTGAATGCTGGCAACCTGTAAAGTTACAATATGTTTCAGATTCGAAAATTTGATCAAAATGACAAGATTGCGAAATCAGGAACTACCACTCATGTTATGTGGCTAACGCTGAAGAAGATATGGAAATAGTTGCCAATTATCACCGTAGATCAAATCTTACGATTACCCTACTGGAATGCGGATAAAGGTAAGCATAGGCAAAGGTCTGATAATTTCTCTGATTATCACCTTGATTCCAGCAGTTGCGTTCTCTGCTCAGAAAATAGTTCCAGGCGGCGCATGTAAAACTTTTAAACAAGAAGTTACTTATCAAAATAGGTCATACACGTGCATTAAATCAGGCAAGAAAATGGTTTGGGACAAAGGTGTGGCCATTCCTAAGCCCGCACCGACGCCAAAGGCTCCGACTTCCTTCGATGACCTCGTAGCAAATTATCAAGGTATCTCTTACGCGGCTTGGAGTAAGAGCAGAACTAAGATTCTTGAATCTACCAAGACAGATATGAACTTCAAATTAGTTCTAGGTCCAAATTCGGAACTAACTTTCAAAGAACCAACGAAAGCTATTGATTTGATTACTCGTCTATATTCGGGATATGCGAAATCCGCAGATATCTATTTCTTGGGATTCAATTTCGCGGATAGAGATTGGGCCGTTGCGCAGATGGATTCCATTATGCCTACTGCCGGTAGCCACTGGATCTATGACATGGCCTGTGTTTCAAAACCTACTTGTTGGGGAGGCGGATCATTTTCAAATACTGCTAATAGGTATCTCATCGTTGAGACAATGGGTTCTCTCGATTTAAACCATACATCCGGGACTCTTGAGGCGCACGAATTTACGCACGCGATTCAGCAAATGACCATGGGGGCTGCCAGGCCTCCGCAAGCATATTTGTACGATCCATGGCTCCCTACTTGGTATTGGGAAGGCCAAGCCGAATTCAGTCAAAATGCAGCGATATGGTTCAACTCATTCGATACCTACACTCGTGATAGAAGAAGTGTTTCGTTGGACCTATTTAAGAATACGAGTTTTGACGCAAAATACATTCAGAACTATTTTGTATTAAATGCTCCAGATAACTGGAAGACCGAAAATGATCAATGGCGACAGTATGACTTGGGAGCTATGTTCATTGAGATTTTGACGGCCCTCAAAGGACCAAATTCAACAATGGAGATGTGGAAACTAGCCGGATCTGGGGTGAGTTTTGATACTGCATTTGAACAGGTTTACGGATTGTCATTCTCAAAAGCA
>CAIYRR010000047.1 GCA_903928745.1 uncultured Actinomycetes bacterium
CGCCAAGTGCTGAGAATACTGAGTGAGCTCCCCATGACATTCCGCCGCCTGCGATACATAGACCAGCCTTCAAGCCCTTAGATGCTTTGTTAGCTGTGTAGTAATTAACCATGTCACCAAAAGTTTCTGGTGCACTTGAAACAAGCTTGGTGTTGTAGATCATTGCAACGTTGTTGATGTCTACAGGAACGCCGTACAACTTGCCCTTGTATGTTAAATCAAGGAACTGTGTTGGATTGAAACGTGCCTTAACTGATGCAGAAAGTACGAGTGGTGCAAGCTTTCCGCTCTTAGCTCCAGTTGGAACCCAGTCATTTCCACCAACAACGATGTCTGGACCAGATGCATCTGTAGCAATATCAAATGCAGCCTTCAAAGCATCAAAGCTTGAGAAAGTTACAACCTTGATTGTGCTGCCAGGAACCACGTTTGGGTTAGCAGCAAAAAGAGTAGTCAGATGGGGTCCGCGTGTTTCATCCGCCCAGATAACAATTTCACTTGCAGCATGCGCGGCTGGAACCACGGTTGCTGATATTGCGAGAGCGGCGCTGGCAACTACGCCAAGCAGGCCGAGACGCTTACGATTCATTAAATCCTCCATGGATTGTTTTGCTGCACGAGGGGTGTCAGCGAGCCAATTTTCACGGTGTAAATAGGTGCGGTCAAGCCAGGAACCACCCTTTGGCTTTTCTTTACCCGATTGTTATGAAGCCTTCTTTATTGCAGAAATTGCAGAAGGCTTACAGTCACTTTTGAGGGGCTTTTAGGAGTGAAGCTGAACGACTGTGGAATCCCAGCCATTAACAGATTCAGCAGGGCGAGGTCCCATGCCAATGTACCGAGCAGATGGGCGGACCAAACGGCCTGTCCGCTTTTGCTCGAGGATGTGCGCACTCCAACCAGCAGTGCGAGCAGCTGTAAACATCGATGTGAAGAGGTGCGAAGGAACTTCTGCAAAATCAAGAACGATTGCCGCCCAAAATTCTACGTTGGTTTCTAGAACGCGCTCTGGGTGGCGTGCATGCAATTCAGAGAGCGCAGCCTTTTCAAGAGCGAGCGCAACTTCATAACGTGGCGCACCAAGTTCTTTTGCAGTGCGACGCAATGTACGGGCGCGTGGATCTTCGGCGCGATAAACGCGGTGACCAAAGCCCATCAGACGCTCGCCCCGATCCATGATTCCCTTGACGTAGGCAAGTGCATCGCCGGACTTCTCAACTTCTTCAAGCATATGTAGAACACGCGATGGTGCACCGCCATGAAGTGGACCAGACATTGCACCAATCGCACCTGAAAGTGCGGCAGCAACATCAGCACCGGTTGATGCAATAACGCGAGCAGTAAATGTTGATGCGTTCATTCCGTGTTCTGCTGCAGATACAAAATATGCATCGATTGCACGAACATGAAGTGGATCAGGCTCTCCGCGCCAGCGAATCATCATTCGCTCAACAACAGTATGTGCTTTATCAATTTCAGATTCTGGAACTGGCGGAACAACTTGACCGCGAGCAGCTTGTGATAAATATGAAAGAACCATGACAGATGCGCGTGCAAGATTGCTACGTGCTTCTTCATCAGAAATATCAAGTAGTGGTTTGAATCCCCAGGCTGGAGCCAACATTGAGATGGCGGCTTGAACATCTACACGCACATCACCCGAGTGAACAGGTAGTGGAAACTTTTCGGCGTTAGGTAAACCTGGATTGAATTCATCATCAACAAGAAGTCCCCATACATTTCCAAATGAAACGCGTCCAACAAGTTCGTCGATGTCTACGCCGCGATAACGAAGAGCACTGCCTTCTTTATCCGGTTCTGCAATCTCCGATTCAAATGCAATGACACCTTCAAGACCTGGCTTAAAATCGTCAGACATTTGTTGCCCCTCTACTTTTTCCTTGTAGCTTCACACGGTCGTGAGCGCTAATGCCGCCAATTCTGCCCCCTCGTCGGGGGTAGTGGAGACCAACTCTGCCACCGCTACCGCTCATTTACGCTCATTTACAGGCGAGATGCCAACTTTGGAAAAGTGACGTTAGATACAGGTATGGAAAAGAAACTGACCAGCGCCGAAATCTCTGCGATGCGCCGTTCTTACGGAGATGACGGTTTGGAGACTCTTCCGGCAGATCCCCTCGTTGCCTTTTCGCAATGGCTTCACGAAGCCCACGAAAATCCCCTGATCATCGAAGCAAATGCGATGGTGCTAACAACCGCAGACCACGAAGGTAATTTGTCCTCGCGCACGGTTTTGCTTAAGGATGTTTCCCAACATGGATTTACTTTCTTTAGCAACTATTCATCCCGCAAAGGATTGGCGATTCACTCACAACCACAGGTGACACTACTTTTTCCTTGGTATGCGCAAGAGCGACAAGTGATTATTAACGGAATTGCCCAGCAAATCTCACGAAGTGAAACGGAAGAATATTTCGCGACCCGTCCATGGAATAGCCAGATCGGTGCTTGGGCTAGTCGCCAATCGGCGCCATTGGAATCACGTACAGAATTGGAAGAGAGATGGAAATCGGCAGCCGAGAAATGGCCGGAGGGCTCTGTTGTTCCTACTCCACCGCTATGGGGTGGGTATCGAGTAATGCCCACTGAAATCGAATTCTGGCAAGGTCGCTACTCGCGTTTGCATGATCGCCTTCGGTATGAACGATCTCGCACATATGACCACAATGTTGGATATGACGAAGGCAACCTGGACACCTCCAAAGAGGAATGGGAGTTGAAGCGCTACTACCCGTAGGCTCTACCCGTGAGCATAGATATCAAGATTCCAGATAATCTCAAACCGGCCGATGGTCGCTTTGGTTGTGGCCCTTCCAAAATTCGTCCAGCAGCACTGCAAGCACTTGCGGCAAGTGGGACATCAATTCTTGGAACATCACACAGACAAAAACCTGTAAAGAATGTAGTGAACCGTGTTCGCACAGGACTCACCTCGTTATTTGATTTGCCCGAAGGATATGAAGTTGTACTGGGCAACGGAGGCTCAACTGCGTTCTGGGATATCGCAACTTTCGGCCTCATCGAATCGCGCTCGCAGCACTTAGTTTTCGGAGAGTTCTCTTCCAAATTCGCAACAGCTGCAAAAGAAGCACCATTTCTTGGCGAACCCACTGTTATTAAATCCGAACCAGGAACCCATCCGCAGGCAACTGCCGAGGAAGGGGTGGATGTTTACGCGCTGACCCACAACGAAACCAGCACCGGAGTTTCGATGCAGATCAAGCGCCCCGCCGGCACAGAAAGCGCACTTGTTCTTGTCGATGCAACGAGTGCCGCAGGTGGACTCACTGTTGATGCTAAGGAATTTGATACCTACTACTTTGCACCGCAAAAATCATTTGCCTCCGATGGTGGATTGTGGCTTGCCATCATGAGTCCGGCTGCAATTGCTCGAGTTGAAAAAATCAAAACCAGTGGTCGCTGGGTTCCAGCATTCTTTGATCTCACAACCGCTATTGAAAATAGCCGTCTTGATCAGACCTACAACACGCCTGCCGTGAGCACTCTCATTTTGCTCGCTGATCAAATTGAATGGATGAACAACAACGGTGGCATGAAATTTGCCTCAGGCCGCAGTGCCGATTCTGCTTCACGCCTCTATGGATGGGCCGATCGAACTTCTTACACAACTCCATTCGTGACGGATCCAGCCATGCGCTCCAATGTTGTCGGCACCATCAACTTCGATGAGAGCATCGATGCGACCAAGATTGCCGCAGCACTTCGCGCCAATGGAATTGTTGACACAGAGCCATATCGAAAGTTGGGCAAGAACCAACTACGTATCGGTATGTTCCCAGCGGTAGAGCCAAGTGACATCGACGCACTTACCGCATCCATTGAATACGTGGTTAGCGCTCTTTAAGCGCTAGTAAAATCCTCGCATGACACTTCGGCGCGATCGCGTCTTTTGGACTGCCGCCCTGCAGATTGCCATCATCAATATTTATCTTGGCGGTTTCGGTCCGGCGCAATCGTTACTTCGCGCTGAACAACACACCTCTTTAACAGTTGCCGGCCTCCATGGAACTGCCATGGGAATTGCAGCCATCATCTCGGGGTTCGCCAATCCGCATTTGGTTCATAGATTTGGTAGACAGATAGCTTCGTGGATTGGTTTTGCGTTCTTTGGTTTTGGCGTTTTGATGTTTGTGTTTTCGCCTCCCGTGATTCTCACGCTCTCGGCAACTCTTATTGGTGGCTTTGGAGCATCCACCGTTATAAACACAATGGTGACGCAGCTTTCGCATCATTTCCCTAAAGATGCATCCGCTGCTGTTTCTCAAGCCAGTGGAATTTCATCGGGTGGTTATCTCATCGGCACACTCTCCGTCGGGGCAATTGCGAGTACATCAATGAGCTGGCGCTTTGGATTGTTATCCGTAATTCCGCTAGCGCTAATCCTCTATTTTTACTCTCGCCCATATATCTCTAAAGAACATGTGCCACATGAGGATGGACCCGAGCGCGGTGCGATGAGTATCAAGTTTTGGATTGCATGGTTTGGATTTATTGCCTGCATTTCCACAGAATTCGCCACAACTTTCTGGGCTGCGGCACTCGTCAAAGATCGAGTGGGTTCTACTGCGGCAGTTTCCACATTAAGCATGCTTGCCTTTGGAATTGGAATGGCTTCGGGTCGATGGTTTGGTCCGGCGCTCCTTCGTGAGTTGACACTAGATTCGAAACTCAAGTCGGTCTTAGTTTTTCAATTCGCCGGCTTTAGTATTTTTTGGTTCTCACACTTTATGTGGCTCTCCTTGTTGACTCTATTCATGATGGGAATTGGAATTTCGATGCAGTTCGCATTGGCGTCCATGAGGTTGATTGGCCTGAGCGATGGGCGTCCAGAGCTTGCAATAGGTAGGAGTTCGCTGGCTGCGGGCATTGCTATCGCAGCTGCGCCGTTTCTTCTCGGTGTATTCGGTGATCACTTAGGAATTTCGCGTGCCTACTTAATGGTTCCGGTATTAATTGTTATTGCTTTGGCTACGATTCTGGTTATTCCTAGTGAATCACCAAATTTGGAGGCAAGCAGATGAACGCAAAAACCCGACGCATTGTCACGCTTATAACGCTCTTTGGTTTGTTAGCTCTTATTGTCATAAGTGGGCGGTAGAACAACATCAATTGAAAAGTCTTTAGGTACACCCACTCGATTTCTATAACGACTCCAGACAAAACCCGCGGCCAAAATCGCAATCATCGCGCACCCTGCAATTGTTTGTCTTACGCCAACTTTCTCAGCCAAGTAACCGATAAGTGGCGAGCCAACAGGTGTTCCACCTAAGAAAATTAGTAGATAAATACCCATCACGCGTCCGCGCAAAACAGGGTCCGTATTTATTTGCACCAGAGAATTAGCAGTAATCAAAGTAGATAGTGCCGTGAAACCACACAGTGGCAGAACCATTGAATACGTCTCGTAAGTAGGCATGCACACCAGAATCAATTCAGTAGTACCAAAGGCCATTGCACCGTAAACCACGAACATCGGTTTTCTAAATCTCTCTGTTCTTGCCGAAGTCAGCGAGCCACTCAGCGAGCCAATTGCAACAAAGGTCCCCAATAAACCAAATGATCCAGCACCTCGGTGGAAGACCGTTGTGGCCATAAGTGCATTAAATATTTGGAAATTAAGCCCAAAAGTTGCCATAAAGAAAACAACAACCATGATGGCATATAAATCGGGTCTCGCTTTAACATAGCGAAGTCCTTCTCGGATACTTGCTGCACTTTTCGTGCGCGGCTGCAAGTGAAACTCACTCTTTCGCAAATTCATTAATGAAGTGATGACCAATAAATAGGAAAATGCATTAAGTAAGAAGGATGGCCCAGTACCAAATACTGCAATGGAGGCGCCAGAAACGGCAGGCCCAATGAGTCGACCTGCGTTGAAGTTGGCCGAATTCAGACTCACAGCATTAGCAACATCTGCACGTCCAACAACCTCTGTTGTAAAAGCCTGTCGTACGGGAGCATCAATTGCATTTGCAACTCCGAGAGTGCAAGCAAGAGCAAAAACATGCCAGAGCTGAACCTGATGCGTGACGACTAATACTCCGAGTATTCCAGCGGATAATCCGCCACCAATATTTGTACCAATCAATACTTTTCTCTTATCAAAGCGATCCGCAAGTGCCCCACCGTGGAGACTGAAAAAGAGCACGGGAGTGAACTGAAGAGCAGTCACCAAACCTAAGTAAGTACCGCTGTTATGTGTGAGTTGGAGTGTTAACCAATCTTGGGCAATACGTTGACCCCAAGTACCGATATTCGAAACTGTATTTGCTGCAAAAAGTATTCGGAAATTACGGTGGCGAAATGCACGCCAATTACCATCTTCTTTAATCGCCACCTTTAAGCCTCCGTTAAGTACCTTACTCTCGTTTGATCTTTGAGGGACTATTATTCGAGCATGGCTCAAAATGTGAGATCGGTTGTATTGCTTATCGCCATCGGAACAATTGCATGGCTTGTCGCAGGTGTTGTTGCCATCACGATGTCTGCAGATGCAAAGGTCATCTGGACTTGCGTTATGGGCGCACTCCTAGGACTCACAGGAATCAGATACACAATCCGACGCGCACGTCGAAGTGGAATTTAAGCTTCGAGTTGGCCTGCAATACCGCGCAAGACTTTTCCAAGACGTTCTGTTTCAACTGCAGTTGGTCGACGTCCGTGACGTAATCCATTTCCAACTTTGTCCAGAATCTTGATTGTGTCCTCAATCATCGCTGCAAGATCATCTGCATTGACGTGATTATTTTCCACCAATGATGGTGGTGCATCAATAATGCGAACTGAAAGCGCTTGTGGTCCGCGGCGGCCATCAGCCACACCGAATTCCAACTTTGTTCCTGGCTTTACGGTGGTCACACCTTCAGGAAGTGAAGTCGCTGCAAGATAAACATCTTCGCCCTCATCGGAGGCGATAAAACCAAAACCCTTTTCTAGGCTGAACCATTTGACGCGGCCACTAGGCATGGGGTCTCTCCTTCGTAATAACTTTCAGTACTCGTGTAGGCCGCGGTTGCGGGCAGAGGAAAAGTTTATCTCACAGACTAGTAATCGTGAAGTGGGGTTAAAGAGTGGCCTCAGAGTGCGCACCGCAGCCGTGATCAACAGAAACTACGCGTGCATCTTCAGGGGAAATCGCATTCGCGCATACTCCGAATGAACCGCGCAATGATCCGGAAATAGGTACAAAGAACCCACAGGAGACGCATGGTTTTGGTGCCATCTTTGCAATTGCTGAATCTGGTCCGCGATCGCCCGTGTACCAACGCTTGCTCGCTTGGTCACGACCTTCAATAGACATCACACGTGGTCGCCCGATTCCGAGTTCCCATATTTGTGTTGCATCAAGATCTTCATCCCCTGGCAGCGCAGCAAATCCTGGAACCAACCGCGCATCATCTGGATTGGACGGCAAAATATCGCCGACTCCAATGTCACCAGGTTGAATGCGATCGATATATGGAATCCATTCAGGTGCAAGAAGTGCATCTGGGCCAGGTAGAACTACAACGTCGCAGACTGTTGCATCGGAATCCTCATCAACTTTGGCAACGGTAACAACCCAACGCCAACCCATATATCCCTGCAAGAAAGCTTCAAACATATAACTTGCAATACGATCTTCTTCATCAAAATCAACAGAAATAAATTCACCAAGGAGCGAAGCATTTCCGGCATCAGCAAGAGCGGCAGCGCGAGCTAACTCCAGAGCATCAAATGCGGGAGGAGTTGAAGTCGTCGATTTCTTAAAGAGTGCCATGGGGTAAGGGTAAAGCAGAAAGGACTCCCGAGGTAATCGGGAGTCCTTTCTCGCGTAACTACTTCTAAATTAGAAGTCCATATCTCCGCCGCCAGGACCAGCAGGCATTGCTGGCTTCTTCTCTGGCTTGTCAGCGATAACAGCTTCTGTCGTGATGAAGAGTGCGGCAATAGATGCGGCATTCTGTAATGCAGAACGTGTGACCTTAGCTGGATCAATGATTCCGGCCTTGATCATGTCAACGTATTCGCCTGTTGCAGCATTGAGTCCGAAGCCAGCTTCAAGGTGGCGAACTTTCTCGACAACGACTCCGCCTTCTAGGCCAGCGTTTACAGCGATCTGCTTAAGCGGTGCTTCAACAGAGAGTTCAACAATCTTGGCTCCGGTTGCTTCATCGCCTTCTAGCTTGAGCTTTGAGAACGCAATCTTGGATGCTTGCAAGAGTGCAACGCCACCACCGGCGACGATGCCTTCTTCAACTGCAGCCTTTGCATTGCGCACTGCATCTTCAATGCGGTGCTTGCGCTCTTTGAGTTCTACCTCAGTAGCGGCTCCGGCCTTGATAACTGCAACTCCGCCAGCCAACTTAGCTAAACGCTCTTGCAACTTCTCACGGTCATAATCTGAATCGCTGTTTTCGATTTCTGCACGGATTTGTGTAACGCGACCCTTGATCTGGTCAGCGTCTCCGCCGCCTTCAACAATGGTGGTCTCGTCCTTGCTCATGACAACCTTACGAGCATGTCCTAGAAGTTCCATTCCAGCTTGATCCAACTTCAGACCAACTTCTTCAGAAACAACAGTTGCACCTGTAAGGATTGCAATATCTTGCAACATCGCCTTGCGACGATCTCCAAAGCCTGGTGCCTTTACCGCAGCAGAGCGGAAAGTTCCGCGAATCTTATTTACTACCAACGTTGCAAGTGCTTCGCCTTCAATATCTTCAGCGATGATTGCAAGTGGCTTACCTGACTGCATTACCTTTTCGAGGATTGGCAGAAGGTCCTTAATATTTGTGATCTTTGAGTTTGCAATCAAAACATATGCATCTTCAAGAACAACTTCCATACGATCTGAATCAGTGACGAAGTATGGCGAGATGTAACCCTTATCAAAGCGCATACCTTCAGTGAGCTCGAGTTCGAGACCGAATGTATTTGACTCCTCAACAGTGATTACGCCTTCTTTGCCGACCTTGTCCATCGCTTCAGCGATCATTTCGCCGATAGTTGCATCAGCTGCAGAAATTGATGCTGTTGCTGCAATCTGCTCTTTCGTTTCCACGTTCTTAGCCATGGCAACGAGTTCGGCAATGACTGCATCTACTGCTTTTTCAATTCCGCGCTTAAGTGCCATTGGGTTAGAACCAGCGGCAACGTTGCGTAGACCTTCGCGCACGAGTGCTTGAGCCAAGACAGTTGCGGTAGTTGTTCCATCGCCAGCAACGTCATCAGTCTTCTTCGCTACTTCTTTAACCAGCTCTGCGCCGATCTTCTCCCATGGATCTTCAAGATCAATTTCTTTCGCAATCGAAACACCGTCATTGGTGATTGTGGGAGCTCCCCACTTCTTCTCCAATACGACGTTACGTCCACGGGGTCCAAGGGTTACCTTGACCGCATCCGCGAGAATATTCATGCCACGCTCTAAGCCACGGCGGGCTTCTTCGTTAAAGGCAATCTGCTTTGCCATAGTTGTTTTGCTCCTAATGTTTTCAAATCGTGGGTGATTATCACTCACACCCTTAGAGTGCTAACGCTAAATCTAGAGCAGCCGGCAGCCCTCGGCAAACTGAAGAACGGGCGGGATTAAGCGGCTCTTTAGCGGGCAGAACGGGCGTTTGTACGTGCTTGGCGAAGGCGACGAAGGCGCTTAACCAGCATTGGGGAGGCCAACAAGGCATCTTCGCGGTCGATGAGATCGTTCAGGAGTTGGTAATACCTAGGCGGAGTGAGGTCAAAAAGCTCCTTGATTGAGCTCTCCTTGGCCCCGGCGTAGCGCCACCAACTGCGCTCAAAGTCCAGGATCCGTACTTCCAGGTCACTCAGGTTATTTAAGTCTGAGGCATTCAGGGTGAGATCCCCTGATGTATTCGCGTCCATATGTTCCAGCCTAAACCACCACCTGCACTTTTGGTGGGATTTGAGAGGCGCTACAGAGTCGCCAAAATGGTCTCGATATCGCTGACCTTTGTCCAAGGATTAACGATGGCAAAACGCAATATTGGTTCACCCTTGTGGGATGAAAAGGGAATGAATCCGATCTGATCATCAAGTAATTTATCTGACCAATTCTTGTAGTCGGCCTTATTCCAACCCGGACGAGTAAATGCGACAACAGAAAGTTCTGGATCGCGCATGAGTTCTAGACGTGGATGTTCGCGAATTTTCTGCGCTGCAATTTGCGCCATGGCTAAAGTTTTTTCCATTGCAGTTGCATATGCATTCGTACCGTTAGCTGCGAGTGAGAACCAAAATGGTAAGCCACGTGTTCTGCGAGTGAGGTTGATTGCATAATCGGATGGATTCCAAGAACCACCTTCGTGCAACGCATCCAAGTAGGAAGCTTTCTGCGAATGAACCGCGCGAGCCAATTCTGGATTGCGATACAGGAGCGCACAAGCATCAAATGGTGCGAAGAGCCATTTATGCGGGTCAACAATAAATGAATCAGCGTTTTCAATTCCGTTGAACTTTGGTCTCGCTGATGGCGCACAAAGTGCGGCCAATCCGTAAGCACCATCAACATGGAACCAGAGATCGCGATCATGCGCTGCTTTACCAACACTTTCTAAGTCATCAATGATTCCGAGATTTGTGGTTCCGGCCGTAGCAACGACTGCAAAGACGCGAGCAGATTGAGTGGAGTGGAAATTATCTATCTCTCTTGCAACATCGGTGCCGATTAAACGGCCTGATGCATCCGGCTTTACGAGCAAGACATCGACATCCATGACGCTAGCGGCCGAGGAAATAGAAGAATGTGCTTCTTCGCTACAGACAACAGCCCAGCGAGAAGTTTCTGGCCAACGCTTACGTGCTTCAGCTCTGGCAACAACAAGTGCAGAAAGATTTCCGACGGTTCCACCTTGAGCAAAAACTCCACCAGCACATGCGGGTAATCCTGCTAAATCGGCCACCCATCGAAGTGCTTGGTTCTCTGCAAATACTGCTCCTGCGCCCTCTTGCCAAGATCCACCATAAAGTGCACTTGCGCCCACGACTAAATCAAAAAGGTTGGCATGCTCGCTAGGGGCTGAAGGAATGTATGCAAGATTTCTTGGATGATCCGTTGAGATACATGCGCGGGCTAGAACATCTGTAAAAACACTCAGTGCTGCATCGCCACCGATACCTTCAGGTGTAATAGTGAATCCAACTTCTGCAAAGAGATCTTCGGCAGAACGTGGCCCATCAAGAGGCGGGTCATCTTTTAAACGTTCCAAGCTATATGCCAATGCTTTTGCAGCTAACTCTTCCAATTCCGATGTGAACTCATGCATGGGCGTCAGTCTGCCACTACTTTGCAAGAAAGTTCACACTCCTAATACCTGCGCAGATAAGTACTATGGACATATGAAACCGAGTACTAACCCTCACGTACTTGTTACAGGTGCAGCTGGATATATCGGCGGGCGTCTTATTCCAGAGTTACTGAAAAATGGTTACCGCGTGCGGGTAATGGCTCGAACGCCACGTCACTTAGCCGATCGCGATTGGGCTCAAGATGTAGAAATTGTCCAAGGCGACGCTGCCAATATTGAGTCGTTAATGCACGCGCTTAAAGATATCGATGTCGCTTATTACTTGATCCATGCAATGGGTGCGGGTGATGAATTTGAATCTCTCGACCGCACTAACGCACAGAACTTTGCGACTGCGTCTAAGAATTCTGGAGTGAAACGAATTGCATATTTAGGTGGTCTCCATCCTGATAGCGAAAAATTAAGTCCACATTTGCAGTCGCGCAAAGAAGTTGGCGAAATACTTCTGGCAAGTGGTGTTCCGACAACTGTTCTACGTGCTGCGGTCATTTTGGGATCGGGATCGCTCTCCTTTGAAATGCTCCGCTACCTCACCGAGCGACTTCCCGTGATGATTACTCCTCGATGGATTGATACCAGAATTCAACCCATTGCAGTTCGCGATGTTCTTCGATACCTAGTCGAGTGCGCCAACATGCCCAGTGATGTCAATCGTGGATTTGATATTGGTGGTCCAGATGTTTTGACCTATCGAGAAATGATGAGTGGTTATGCAAAGCGTGCAGGGCTAAAGCCGCGGAGAATTCTTTCCTTACCGTTTATGACGCCTTCACTTTCGAGTCACTGGGTTGGACTCGTAAGTCCTGTTCCAAAAAATATTGTTTTTCCATTGCTTGAAAGTCTCGTCAACGAAGTCATCTGCAAAGAGCATGACATTGCGCAATACATTCCAGATCCACCAGATGGCCTCATCTCATTTGATACCGCAGTGCAACTCGCGCTTCAAAGAATTAGAGATCATCGAGTTGATACCGCTTGGTCATCTGCAGTCCATGCTGGCGCACCCAGTGATCCCTTGCCAAGTGACCCTGATTGGGCGGGCGGTTCCTTGCACACAGATGAGAGATCGAAGATTGTTAAGGCTTCGCCAGAAAAATTGTGGTTCATTATTAAAGGAATTGGCGGTGAACATGGTTGGTATTCATGGCGCCTAGGGTGGTGGACTCGAGGAATTCTCGATCGTTTCGTTGGTGGACCAGGGCTTCGTAGAGGGCGCAGAGATGTGCAAGATATTGTTATCGGCGACGCCCTCGATTGGTGGCGCGTAGAAGAAGTTGAAGAAGGACGCCTCTTACGACTTCGCGCGGAAATGCGTTTACCTGGTTTGGCTTGGCTGGAGTTGATCGTAGAAAAAGACGAAAAAGGTCGAACTGTATTTAGGCAGCGTGCCATCTTTCATCCACGAGGTTTATGGGGTGAGGTTTATTGGGCCTTGATTAAGCCTTTTCACGGCATAGTTTTTGGGGGGATGGAGAGAAATATTGCGAAGGCTGCCGAGCAGCTCAACGTGATTGATTAACTTATTTAACGTTCTTGATGCGCTCATCGTGAAGAGCGGTAAAGATCGGAGCGCTAATCGGTGCTAATTCGCCGAGCTTTCTAGCAAGGATCCAATCAGCGAGTTCGGGATTGCGAGCAAAAGCAGGACCGTGCATATAGGTCGCTACAACGCGATCGGTAACAACGCCATCCACTTTTGAGCTTTCACTATTACCAATTCCTACGCTCACATTTCCAAGTGGTTGCAGATCCTCCAAGAAGCGCGTTTGCCCACCGTGATTTTCAAAACCAGTCAACATTGGAACATCTATTGTCGGGGTGGAAATGAGCTCACCAACGGATCTAGGTGTCGCAGAAATAGTTTCAACTGCCACAATCCCTAATCCTTCTACAGTGCGCTCTCCTGATGCAGGGAAAGTAGATCCGAGTAATTGAAAACCAGCGCAGACAGCAAAGAAATGCGCGCCACCTTCATGCGCCTTGGCCAATGCTCGACCATGATTGAGAATTTCTGCCGCAGCAATTTGCGCATCATCTTCTCCGCCGCCAAGTAGATAGAGATCTGCTTTGGTGGGAACTTTGTCACCAGCATGAACAACAATAACTTCATGATCAATAGATCGTTCTTTCAATCTCCAACTTAAGATTTCAACATTTCCTTGATCCCCGTAAGTACCAAGCAGCTCTGGCAAGAGGTGCACAATTGAAAATGTCATCGCTTCACGCCCTTGGCTAAGCGGTGAAAAGCTGTATATGAAGCAATTAAATCTGCTTCGCAATTTCCAAGCAGATTCGCAGCATCTGATTCGTTATCCGCAACTTTATGTTCAATCTCATTAACGGTTAAACGCACTGAAACATCAAGACGACGATCTCCCGTAACAACAACTGTTCGACCTCGTAGCGGAGAAAAATCTACATCCCAAAGCCATGAAGTGTCTTTGCCATCTTGTGTATTTGCATTGACAACCAATGCAACCGCCTTTGGACCCGACGAGCTTGTAGCAAGAGTCTCACGCCAGCTTGCCGGGTTTTTGGAAAGCAGAAGGCGAAAGTTCGTTGATCCAATTTTCAAGGTACTAAAGCGTCCATCAACACTAGAAATCTTCGCTATTGCAGCGCACGAATCCGATGTTGAAATACCAAGAAGGGATGAGGTAATGATGGCTCGTGCAGCGTTTGAAATAGCAGCCTTTCCAGGTATGCCACTCACCACTGAAACTCTTTGACTATTTGGTCCAGATAGATTTCCATCACGAAGAATCCACTCAGGGCTTGGTTTCTTAAAACCACACGCACATGAATAACTCGTGCCATCAGCGGTCCAATTCAGTACTGCGCCACACTCAGGACACGTGGATGCGTCAATATGTCCTGTTACACCGCCCGTAAACCAGACAACGTTGACCCAATCACGGGCCGCCCATGTAACGAATGGATCATCGGCATCTGCTAATACCGTGCAAGATGCCGGCAATCCAACAAGTGCCGCTTTCCATTTCGCAGCCACAACGCGGACTTCTGAAAGTCGATCCAACTGATCGCGTCCAAGATTGAGCAGCACAATTACTTTTGGTTTGGTTTCACGGATTGCCCAAGGCAACACCATCTCATCAACCTCGAGGGCGGCGAATGTGGCTGCTCGATTTTCGGCTAAAGCGGTTGCGATCCCTGGAAAGAGATTTGCACCCGTGTAATTGCTCGTTGTATTTGATTTCGTGGAAAGTGCTTGGTGAATAAGCGCAGTGGTCGTGCTTTTTCCATTTGTTCCGGAAATCAAAACAACAGAACGTCCGGCAGATAATGTGGAAACAGCGCCCGGAATAAGTTTCAAAATAACGCGGCCTGCGACCATGACCCCGCTTCCACGTTTCGTAATCCGCGAAAGCAATCCGCCAAAACGTGCGAGCGCAATAACAATAGATAGATACATGCCTAGCAATCCAACGGCTCGAGGGCTCCTGAAGAAACGTTGTATATCGCTCCACCAACTACGACACCTTTACGAAGTAGCGGATAAGAACGAATTCGGGTCACATCGGTAATGAGTGCAGCGCGCTGATCCGAAACGGTTCTAAATTCCAAACTTCGTGTGTCCACACCAAATTGTTCAGTGATGGTTGCGTGAATATCAGCTTCTTCACTTTGAGCCATTCGACAATCAGAGTGAGGCATAACAAGAATTCGATTAACCCCTAATAAATAAGTTGCAAGAACTAAAGTTCGCAAGACGTCCTCTGTTACGCGCGCCCCGGCATTACGCAAGATCTTGGCATCCCCAGATTGCATGCCGACAACAGCCAAGGGGCTGATACGTGAATCCATACAAGTAACTATTGCTAATCCTTTAGCGGCCGTACCCGTGAGCTCGCTCCCTTGGAAGGAGGAGGCAAAACCGGCATTTGCTCCCATGATGTCGGCAAAGTCTGCGGCTGGGAATTGAGGGTTGGCCATGGGCGAAAGTCTAACCGCCAAAAAATCGCACCTTTCGTGTAACGCAAGGGGCTATCGGAGCGTTTTAGCGGACAGGAGAGAAAGAACTACTAGGAGGTTTAGATGAAAAGGCACCGTATCGTCACCGTCATTATCAGCGCGCTTGTACTAGTTGGATGGGGAGCGGCTTCTGCACAAGCAGAAAATGAGCGTCATTCACGGTCCCATCGCGTAGTCACTCCGGCCAAGGCGCTACCCGTGCTCAAAGTTGATACAGCAACAGCAATCGTTCTAGTCGACACCAGAACGGTAATTGTTCGCGTGGATACCGCCTCTGTTCTGACGCATTTCGATACATCCAGCGTGACTTCTCATGAATCCCATGAAGCTAATGAGGTTGGGGATATGGATGATGATGGCTTTGGGGATGACGGTGATGATGACTCTCATCAAGTCAAGGTCATTGCGCCGCTAGGGGCGAAAGCGCTCCCTGTTCCTGCCTCAACTGTTTTGCCTTCACCAAAAAATCAGAAAACTGACAAGGAATCAAGCCATAAACACAAAGGTTGATTGACTAGGGTTCCATCCCAGACGGGCCCTCGCGCGTCTGGGATGGCGCAAAGTTAGGAAAATGAAGATGCAAGCGCACAGCGAAATGGCAGCAGGTGGTGAAACCACCTCAGTTCATTCCGGCGCGCATCCATTTGATTACTTAGTACAGCAGGCAATTACGGGAGATGACGGAGCATTCACATCTTTGTGGAGGCACTTCAATCCGCGAATGGTCCGGTACTTAGCGATGTACACAAATGAACCAGAGGATCTCTGCTCGGATGTGTGGATCAAGATCGCAGGGGGCGTTAAGAATTTTGAAGGCGATGCAGCAGCGTTTAAGGGATGGATTTACACCATCGCGAGAAATGCAGCTACAGATCTTGCTCGAAAGAAGAAGAGGATCGGAAACACTTCCGAACTCCAGGAGACCGATTGGATTGGCGAAAATTCATCAATGGTTGAGGTAATTGATCTCGTGAAGAGATTACCCAAGGACTACGCAGAGATAATTTTGCTGCGCGTCGTTGCCGACCTTGATGTTAATGAAGTGGCCGATATCGTCGGCAAACTTCCTGGGAACGTTCGGGTACTTACCCACCGAGGATTGAAACTCTTACATGAAATGTTAAAGGATGGCGGTGATCGTTTATGAAGCATTCACCAGAAGATGAATCCTTCTCGATCGAAGATAGCGAAGAATTAATTGAAAGCCTCAAGGCTGGAAACAGCACTTCAGGTGGCGCATTGCACTCGGCTTTGAAAACGCTATCCGAGATTGATGACCTTCCTAAGGGATCTACGCCACCGGCTCTGCCATCTGGAATCAAAGAAGTTATTTATAAATTACCTACTGAGTTTTCCAAGGCTCGAACTGCCGTTGTTTCAGGTATTTCATTAGCAATCCTTGTGTCGGCAACTTTGACAGCAGCTGCGGTAACAAACACAGGACCTGCACCACTTGTGAAAGTCGCTCACGAGACAGCAAAATTTGTTAAGCAAGTTGCTGGCGTTGTCACAAAAGCAGTAACCGGAAGTGGCGAAAATCCTTCACCAACGCCAACACCTTCAACGACTCCGACTTCGGCTACACCAACGCCAACACCTTCAACGACTACGACAGTCACGCCAACTCCAACGCCCACGCATGTTGCAAATACTCCAACTGCTGCCGCTGTTGTGCCTTCTAAGTCACCAACTCCTGAGCATTCAGAGAAAGCATCACCGACTCCGACAAAGAATGAAGATTCACCGAGCCCAACATCTAGCCCAACATCCAAAGCACCTACACCTATAACAAGTTTGCCTGGATTAACTCCACCGGTAGTTAGCGCGGGTGGCGGAGATGATGATGGTGATCATGAAGAATCATCAACGCGTGCACCTCGAACTCCAAGTGCATCGCGCTCTCCTGGGGCCAAGAGTACAAAGAAAGCAGAGTCGAACTCCGAGGAAGACGACTAGTTAGTTAGGACTACTTGTCTTTACCCTTTTTTTCTTGCTTCTTGGCGCGCTTTTCTTTCAGCGACAACTTTGGTTCTTTCTTCTGATTTGCATTGCTCTTTTGTTCTTTGTTAGCCATGGTGATCCTTTTCATTTATTCGCATGCTGTACAGGCACTCTAGCCCAGTCTCTGACTCCATTCTAAGCCTCCCGATTGCAAATCTAAGACTTTTGTAGTGGATCTTTCCCCCAAAGCCAGATATTTCGATCTTTCCTGACTCCTTCGGCCAATGAGAGTTCGTAACTTCCACTTTGCCTTTGCCAATCATTTGCAGCTAACAAACGAGATAGTCCTGCCAGAGCGACAGGGCTAGCAAGTTCGCTCTCAGATCCAGTGAACTCCAACGGACCAGCATGATCGATGACAATTGTTCCAATGGCTATCTCTCCAATTGAAGTCTTTACAATCTCGATTGTTCGCCCTTGTTGTGGCCAATCAATATGTGAGGCAGTGCGGATTTCCCAGATTGCATGTTTGCCGTCATCGTGAGTCACTTCTGTTATTTGATGGTCATGAACGTGACCCGAAAACCAGAGAATGACATTTGGAAAACCAAGGAGCATCTCGCGTACCTCATCCTGCAATGCTGGTGCGGATTCGCCCTCTGGTACATAGCCATTAATGAGATTGATTAGAGGGTGGTGAGATGACAGGACAATATATTTATCTGCCGAATTGAGTAACAAATTCTTGAGCCAGTTGAACTGCTCACGATGAAGGCAGCCTTGCCATCCTCCGTATCGATTCACAGTGTCGAGCCCAACAAGACGCACATGAGAATTTATATCTCTAAACCAGAAAGTGATCCCTGAATCTTCTGCACGTAAACCGTGATCATGTGAGCAATTAGTGTGAATATCAACCCAGTCCTGAGCCGACAAAAGTGCGCGACGCTCATCGGCGGTGGTAGATGTGGTTATAAACGAATCGATGCCCGCATAAACAGCCGGACCTACCTCGCCAAAACCACTAAAGAGTTGCGAAAGATCTGCGCCATCTGCAATACCTGTAAGTTTTCGAGGTCCGGTAGATAGTTCTTGCAACTCTTTATCTGGTGTTGCGTTTCCTTGCAATAAAGCATCATGATTTCCGTGAACTGCAAACCATTTATGTTGTAATCCTTGTGCAATAAAAGACTTCTCTGATGCGGCAATCACACCCGAGAACGTTGGATGACCATAAATTCCTGTTGGACGATCAATTTCCATCCCAGCAGGTGGGCCATCAGGATGGTAATAATGTATGTCGTAGGAATCAGGATCACTCGCGTGTACGCCCTGGGATCTATATGGGTCACCGCTCTTAGGCGCTATTGGACCGCCATCTAATAAAGTTTTATACCACTGAAGTTCATTGAGTTGAGCGTTATCTACAACATCGCCGGTCACGACCACTGCATCAACTTTTGCCCCAATGAGTGGACCTTTTGATATTTGGTTAGCGGATTGCACCATTGCCTCGAGCACGTGCGTCGTTAAGAATTCCTGTGCACGGTATGTGCCAACGTATGGAATAAAAGCTGAATAGGGATTATCTGGATCCGCAAGACGGTCAAGGAACTCTAATCGCGCAGGCGATTGCGCGTCGCAAATGTGAAGATCCGAAAGATGTATGAAGGTTGCTAAGACTTCATAGTCTTCCGGTGCCTTCCCTAATGGAATTTCCCCTTTATCGTAAACCAAACTTTTCCAAGGAGAACTTGAATCGGCTTGGGTTCTAACAATTCGATCATGAATTGAATCACTCATGTGCAATAAGGACCTCTAGGTCTGCAATCTCCAATTTAACCGTTTCCCCAGGGTTTAGCATTCCTGATCCATGACTCGTCATCAGCGATTGCACAATTGTTCCGTCGTGCATTTCGCAAATAATCCGAGATGACGCCCCGAGAAATGATCTCGTAATAACACGTGCATTAGGTGTTGATTGATCTTGAGTGACATTGATGCGCTCAGGGCGCACGAGCGCTTTAACTTGGCCGTTTGCTAGATCAGAGGAAAGCGCTGAAAGATTCTGCCCCAACACTTCTACTTTCCCATTCGTTAATATGCCAGGTAGCCGATTCATTAATCCCACGAAGGAAGCAACAAAAGTAGTCGCTGGCTTATTGTAAAGAGTATCCGGGGACGCTATCTGCTCGAGTCTTCCGTGATTCATTACTCCGACTCGATCTGAAATCGACATGGCTTCTTCTTGATCGTGTGTGACAAAAAGTGTGGTCGTGCCAAGAGAAAGCTGCAAGCGACGAATTTCCTCGCGGAGATTTGCTCGAACTTGCGCGTCAAGCGCAGAAAGTGGTTCATCGAGCAAAAGAACATCAGGTTCTACTGCTAATGCGCGCGCTAGCGCCACGCGTTGTTGTTGCCCACCTGAGAGTTGATGAGGGAAACGCTTTGATTGAGTGTTGAGCCCAACAAGTTCTAGCAGTTCTCCTGCTTTAGCTAATCGATTCCCTTTTGCCACTTTACGCATTTGTAAACCAAAAGCCACATTTTCTTGAGCATTGAGGTTAGGGAAGAGCGAATAGGCCTGAAAGACCATACCCATATTTCTGTGATTGGCAGAAACTTTTGTAATGTCTGCGCCTCGAAGTAATACAGAACCAGAATCTGTAGATTCCAAACCAGCAACGATACGAAGCGCTGTTGTTTTGCCACAACCTGAAGGACCTAGCAATGCCACTAGTTCGCCTGGTTCAATCTTGATTTCCAATTTATTTAGAGCTACAACATCTCCGAATCGACGAGAGATTCCATTTATTTCTAGGGTTGCTGAACTCATTCTTGGCCTTCCGGTAAGTCGGATTTGGAGCGCATAGTCAAGAGACCAATTGCAAAGAGAAAGAGAAATGCTGCTGCTAGCGAGAAAACGGAAAGAGCAATTGCTCCGATGATGTTCTGTTGTGAAACAGAGGTTACCCAAGTTGGGAAAGTGTCCCAATGAAGTAGGGAGGTCAAGGTGAATTCGCCGAGTGAAAGCGCAAGCGTTAAGAAGAGTGAGGCAACTACTGCATTACGAATTACTGGGGCGATAACAAAAGTAATCGCCTTGATCCAGCTGGCGCCTAATCCTCGAGCAGCCTCTGTAATGGTTTTCAGGGGGATTGCGCTCATACCTATATCCAAAGCTCGGTAGGTATAAGGCATGGCAAGAATTACATACATGAAACTCAATTCGTACTCATTCGATTGCAAAGCTTCAGGCAAAGCACTTTGAGCGCCAATTGATAAGGCCACAACAGGAACAACAAGTGGCAATAGCGTAAGAAATTCCATAAGCGGCCGATACTTCTGAGCACGAAGGTGCAACCAAGCCACTGTTGGAACCATGATTAGCAAGGTGATAAAAACCGCACCTAGCGCTAAGCGAAGTGATACTCCCAGATAGTGCAAGAAATCCTCTTGTGCCAAAATCCATCGATATGCAGCAAGGGAGTGCTTCGTTTTCCCACCGTCACGGAAAGAGAATTCAGTAGCAGATCCAAAAGGTAGCGTGATAAAAATAATTGCAGCGAGAAGCGTGGAGGGAAGGAGTATTCCGCGAATTTTCATGTCTGCCACCTGCGAGCCCTACGCTGAATAATTAGGTACGGGATCATGGCAATTGCAGAAATAACAACCATGCCCACAGCAAGAGCTTTTCCAGCATTTGCCTGATTAATAGAGACATTTCCGTCAACTAGGTTTCCGATTTGAAGCGGAACAAGTGCGATGTTTCCAACAGTCATTGCGCGAGCCGTTGCATATGCCGCAAAAGCACTCGCAAAAAGCAAAAGAAATGAGGCGGCAAAACTAGGCAAGAGAAGAGGCAAGCCGATGAATCGCCAAAACTGAAGTGGAGTTGCGCCGAGATTTTGTGATGCATCCCGCCACTCTTTTCTGATTCCATGAATTGCCGGTGAGAAAACAATGATCATCAAAGGAATTTGAAAGTAGAGGTAAACAACAACAATTCCTGTAAAAGAGAAAAGGCTGAAATTTCCAGCGTAAAGATCCCATCCCAATTTCTTGAGAATCATCACGGCCGAGCCCTCGGCTCCAAATGCCGCAACAAACATAAATGCAAGAGGGACGCCGCCGGTATTGGCTAAAACACCACTGAGCGATGAAACAATTCGACGAAGTGATTGAGAACCTTTGGTCTCAATAACATAGGCAAAGAGCGCTCCCGGTATGGACGCCGTAATAGCTGAGACTAGACCAAGTTTTATTGAGTTAATAAATGCCATGCGATATGGGTCATGGAAAATAGTGACCATATTAATCATCGACCAATTGCCTTCATTGCTTTTGAATGAATCTACAAAAACAACGGCCATCGGGAAGAAAAAGAAGAAACCTAAGAAAAGAACTATCGGTAACAAAGGAACTAGGACACCTAAGTTTTGACGATCAAGGGTGCCCCTTAAAGGGGCACCCTTGATCACAACACGATCTTGCGTTGTTGATGTCATTATTGAATTACTGCAGGCCACATCGTCTTAACAACAGCTTGTTGTGGAATCTGTTGATCAAGTGTTGGGCTTACAGCTTTAACGCCAGCTGGTACATCAAATCCGGCTGGTGCTGGGATCAATAGACCCTTCTTAATCATTGCAGCTTCAGTGATTGGGTGCGCAGCACCTGACATGAAGATGTTTTGTCCGCCCATGATCTTGGCGAACAACTTTGAGCCTGAGAGCTTAAGATCTGCAGACTTTAGATCCTTGCTCCATGTGCCCTTGTTCTCTGAGTAGATGAATTCTTCCCAAAGACGTGCAGCAGCGCAGTGTGGAGCCTTTGCGTTGATTGCTTGGATGTAAGGGCTTCCCTTAAGTACTACATCTGACGGAGTTACATACTTAAGATCTTTACCGATTGCCTTTGCAGCCTGGATGAATCCTGGACCGTTGAAGGACCAAGAAAGCATGATCTTGAATGCACCAGATGCAAGGTTTACACCAGTTGCAGGAACGGTAACGAAGTTGCCGCTCTGCTTCATGGTGCGGAAGAATTCAATTCCTGGCTTGATGTCATTGACGCTTCCACCGTTTGCAAGTGAAGCAGCAAATACGCCCATGAATGATTCTGTTGCTGATGAAGGATCTCCACCAAGTGCAACCATTCCCTTGTATGCAGGGTTGGTTAGGTCAGAAATCTTCTTTGGAGCTGGAGTTACAGAAGCATCGTAGGCAATGTTGATTGTGCCCTGATAATCGCCGTACCACAGACCATTTGTGTCTTTCCATGTAGGTGTGATGTCGTTCCATGTAGCAACCTTGTAAGGGGTAAAGAGGGAACGACCAAGTGTGTCAGATGCTTCGGCACCAAGGTGTGTTGCGCCAATGTCAACAACATCTGGTTGCTTCGACTTAGGTGCAGTCTTAATTGTCTGCAACTCATAAGCAGAAGATCCATCTGGATTGTCATTTACAATTTTGATTCCAAAAGCCTTCTTGAATAAAGCGATGGCTTCGTCGTAGTTAGCCCAACCTGAAGCAAGAGTGATGACGTTAAGCTGTCCCTCTTTCTTTGCTGCAGTTACTAGAGCATCCATGCCACCAGCTTCGGTGAGATTTTGCACGGTGCAAAAATTTGTCTTGGTAGCAGCGGATGCAGGATGCACTGCTACAACGGATAAACCAGCGATCGAAATTGCAGCCACGGCGGCTGCGGTTGCACGCTTAATGCGCATGTATTTTTCCCTTCCTAAGGAATGTGAGGGAACTATCTATGAAATATTCAAATTTCAAAGGTGTATATATTTACCAACAAGAGGCTAATTCGTGAACGTTCTCGCCCTTTTTAATGTCAGATTAGTGAAGGCAAATCGGCTACAGAGTTAACAACTAATGTCGCATTGGCTTCAATAAACATTTCATTGGTGTGAGCACCCGTCAGAACACCAATTACACGGGAGGCGCCAAATGCAAGTCCAGCTTGGATATCTGCCACGGTGTCACCGACAACCATGGTGTTGGCATGATCTTCAACATGTAGATCATTCGCGGCTTTTATGAGCATGTCTGGGAAAGGTCGTCCGCGTCCAGCCTCTGCGGGTGTAACTGACAGGGAAATCTTCGATTGCCAATCGAGGGCTTTAAGAATTACATCCAATGTTGGGCGTGAAAATCCGGTAGTAAGGACAATATGAATCGCCTCAGATCGCAAGAATTCAAACGTTTCTTCTGTCCCTGGAATTGGAGATACCCCATTGAGTTCGACTTCCTCTAAGTAAGCCTGTTCAAATGCAACATTGGCGATTTCTGCTTGTTGTGCATCTCCAGTGAGGTGAGTAAATACCGCAATCTTTGATTGACCCATAGTCTTGAGTGCGTAGGCCATAAGTTCTTCACTCTTTTGTGCCCAGAGCTCAGGTTGAGTTCTCTGAAATGCCTGACTAAACGCTTCGATAACGACTCCGCCATCGGAAACTGTTGTTCCTGCAACATCGAATGCGACCATTAGTGGCTTCAAAATAGCTCCCTTTTTTCGTTGAAGAATTCTTCAAATCAAAAGGAAAAACGCGAGCGTTGCGCAGACAGTGCGCCCATCAATTGCAACGCATCGCGTCGTCCCCCTGAACCGTCCCCCGGCGTACGAATACTTATTGGCGCGTTTGAACATGCTGTGGCGATAAGGCAAACCTTCGGCGAACGTTTGATGAGAGGCTAAATACAGAGAGCCCCCCGTCAGGATTGAACTGACGACCTGCGCATTACAAGTGCGCTGCTCTACCACTGAGCTAGGGAGGCCTTTAGTGCCAGATTACGGCACCGACGTAGTATGCCAGCGCTTCTCTAAATCAAGAAATTAGGCGCTTAAACCCTCAGGGACGTAGCAATTGGGTGACCGTTACGGGGGTTAAGTTGCGAGCCTTCAGGGCTTCAATGAGAAGCGGCAGCGCAGTAACTGTATGTGGATGTCCAAAGTGCATCCCTATGATGCTTCCGTTTTGAAGAAGTTTCAAGGAGTTGGAAACGACGGTGGCCGCGCTTGGATCGGTGTAATCCAAAGAGTCCACGTCATAGGTTAAACAATGCGCATAGCCGGATGCCCCAGCAGCTTTTCTAATCGTGGCATTGGACTTAAGAGTTCCCGAGGGTCTAAATAATTCTCCTGCGCTTCCGACAGCTTTTATAAGCGCGGTTTTACCCAGGGCAACTTCTGAGGTCGCTTGCTTGAGTGAGAGCAAGGTCATCGTTTTGTGATGCATGGTGTGGTTACCAATATCGTGACCACCATCAACAATCTCCTTGCCAATCGTTGGATTTGCATTCAGCCATGTTCCAACTGCCATCACGGTAATAGGAGTCGATGTTTTCTTAGCTATTGCCAATATCTTTCGAGCAATTGTTAAATCACCATCTCCGTGAAAAGTTAACGCCACTTCGGCGCGATTTCTAGGACCATGTGAAATATCCGCGCCAGCCGTTGCAGCATTTGCGCTACTTGAAAGAAACAATTCTGAAATTCCAACCAGGGCAGAACTTGCACCGAGCATCAAAAGTCGGCGGCGGGAGATGAGGGAATCATGATCATGTGACATGAGTCGATCTTAATGTCTTCTGTTCAAATTTCTCCTACTCAAGAGTGTAAGTTTCACCTATGCGACTCGGGGTACTGGATGTAGGTTCGAATACCATCCACCTGCAGGTGGTAGATGCACACCCAGGTGCTCGACCAAGCCCCACGACAAATCACAAAGTAGAACTTCGTCTCACTGAATATTTAGACTCAAAAGGCTCAATAAACTCTCAGGGAATTGAACTGCTCATGCAAGGCATTGATGATGCAGTTGCCCATGCTCAAAGTTTTCAGACCGAAGAAATCTTGGCTTTCGCAACTTCTGCACTTCGCGAAGCAAAAAATGGACCCTCGATTATCAAAACAATCAACGCTCGCCATGAAATAGATTTACAGATGCTTTCGGGCGACGAGGAAGCTCGTCTAACTTTTCTTGCCGTACGGCGTTGGTTGGGCTGGTCAAGTGGAAAG
>CAIYRR010000048.1 GCA_903928745.1 uncultured Actinomycetes bacterium
GGAATTCCTGCCTTCTATACAAAGACAGGGGTTGGAACTTTGGTCGCCGAAGGAAAACCTCACGCAGATTTTGACGGTGTAACGTACATTCAAGAAAGAGCAATCGTTGCTGATGTTTCGCTAGTGCATGCTTACTTGGCCGACACTGTAGGGAACTTGGTGTACCGATACTCCGCAAGAAACTTCAACCCTCTTGTTGCCACAGCCGGAAAGGTAACGATTGCCGAAGCTGAAAATATTGTCCCTGCTGGAGAAATCGATCCAAACCACGTCATCACCCCAGGAGTTTTTGTTCACCGCCTGATCAAATGCAGTGATCGCGAGAAATATATTGAGCAACGCACCGTACGCCCACGCCCCGTCACCGTGACGAACTAGCGATTCATTTTAGAAATCAAAGGATAAAGATCATGGGTTGGACTAGAGATGAAATGGCCGCACTCGCTGCATCTGAATTGCACGATGGAGATTACGTAAATCTTGGAATTGGCATACCTACTCTTGTAGCCAACAACTTGCCAGAAGGCGTCTCTGTCACATTGCAAAGTGAAAATGGCATCCTCGGAATGGGTCAGTTCCCCTTCGAGGGCGAAGAAGATGCTGACCTCATTAACGCGGGAAAACAAACAGTGACCCTGCTTGACGGTGCTTCCATATTTGACTCCTCTTTATCTTTCGGAATGATCCGCGGTGGCAAAGTAAAAGTTGCAATCCTTGGCGCAATGGAAGTTTCCGAATCAGGAGATCTCGCCAACTGGACAATCCCCGGAAAAATGGTGAAAGGCATGGGCGGGGCTATGGATCTCGTTGCCGGAACCCCCCGCGTTGTCGTGCTCACAGAACATGTAGCCAAAGATGGATCACCGAAAATCGTGAATAAATGCTCACTTCCGCTGACTGGCGTGGGCGTAGTCGATCGAATTATCTCCGACCTCGCAATGTTTGATGTGACCGATAAAGGTTTAGTTCTGCGCAAGCGCGCACCTGGAGTCAGCCTTGAGGAAGTTCAGGAAAAAACTGAACCTAAATTTAGCGTTGACGAACTTTAGAAGATTACCCTCATCTTTTTAGAATAAGTGCGTCGCCTTGACCGCCACCGCCACACAATGCGGCGACGCCGTAGCCACTTCCCTTTTTCTTTAGTCCGTATGCAATATGTAGTGCAAGTCGCGCGCCAGACATTCCTAGTGGGTGCCCAATAGCAATAGCCCCACCGTCAACATTTACTTTATCTGGCGAGATTCCTAGTGCGTTGGTGGAGGCAATACCCACAGCTGCGAATGCTTCATTGATTTCTACGATATCCAATTGATCTGCGGTGATTCCTTCTTTACTCAGCGCTAACCTAATTGCATTTGCTGGTTGCTCGTGAAGAGATGCATCAGGACCAGCGACCATTCCTTGCGCACCAATTTCGCACAACCAATCAAGACCCAAAGCAATCGCTTTCTCTTTCAGCATCACTACAACGGCTGCGCCACCATCTGAAATTTGCGATGCGGATCCCGCGGTAATTGTTCCTGCTGATGAAAATGCTGGACGAAGTTTGGCAAGCCCCTCAAGGGTCGTGTCCCCACGTACACCTTCATCGGCAGATACGACAGTGACATTTCCTTTTCGATCTTTGATTTCTACTGGCACAATCTCATCGTCATAAACTCCGGCACTTTGCGCACTTGCCGCGCGTTGATGTGACTGGAAAGCAAATTCATCTTGGGCTTCACGTGAAATCGAATATCGCGAGTTGTAATTATCTGTTGCATCACCCATGCCAAGCTGATCGATGCTGCAAAAGAGTGCGTCAAAGAGCATTGAGTCTTTCAAAACTCCATCGCCTAATTTGTTACCCGTGCGCGAATTCAAAAGCAGATGCGGAGAATTCGTCATCGATTCCATTCCGCCTGCAACAATCACGTCGCATTCACCGAGACGAATAAGTTGATCGGCCAATGCAATTGCATTGAGACCTGATAGGCATACTTTGTTGATCAAAATTGAAGGAACACCCAGTGGTAGGCCACCCTTGATTCCGGCTTGCCTTGCAGGTCCTTGTCCGGCACCAGCTTGGAGCACTTGACCCATGATTAAGTACTCAACTTGTTCTGGTTTTATGCCTGCACGACTTACAGCAGCCTTAATTGCAAAGCCACCAAGATCCGTAGCGCTCAGCGCGCTAAAAGCGCCGCTGAATTTTCCAATGGGAGTACGTGCACCTGCGACAATTACTGAAGTTCTCATGGCTTAAATATTAGCCACCAAAGTGCTAAACGTTGAACCTAAATTCAACAACGTCGCCATCATGCATGACATATTCCTTGCCTTCCATGCGTACCTTGCCATGTGCCTTAGCTTCGGCCATAGACCCGGCGGCAACAAGGTCATCAAAGGAAACGACTTCGGCTTTAATAAATCCCTTTTGGAAATCCGTGTGGATTACACCGGCAGCCATTGGAGCGGTGTCACCCACATGAATAGTCCAGGCGCGAGCTTCTTTTGGCCCTGCAGTTAAGTAGGTCTGCAAGCCAAGAGTACGAAATCCCACATGCGCCAACGTTGCAAGACCTGGTTCGGTCAGGCCGATGGATTCCAGGAGTTCGAGTGCATCCTCATCGCTGAGTTCTGCAAGCTCTGCTTCTGTCTTTGCATCTAAGAAAATTGCCTCCGCTGGTGCAACAAGGGCGGCCAATTTCGCGCGCAAATCTTGATCATTTAATTCGGCGGCATCAACATTGAAAACGTAAAGGAATGGTTTTGCTGTCATGAGATGCAACTCGGCAAGGAGTTCTAGATCTGCATTGCTACTTGAAAGTGGCTTGCCTTCATTGAGAATACGTTCGGCTTCTTTCACTGCATCGACAACATGTTGGCGCTCTTTATTTACGCGCGCCTCTTTTTCGATGCGAGGAAGTGCCTTCTCAATCGTTTGCAAATCTGCGAGCGCTAATTCGGTATTGATGATTTCCATATCGCTGGCTGGATCCACGCGACCTTCGACGTGAATGACATCGCCATCGCTAAAGACGCGGATGACCTGACAGATTGCATCGGTTTCGCGGATATTTGCAAGAAATTTATTTCCAAGGCCTGCGCCCTCTGATGCGCCCTTCACAATTCCTGCGATATCGACGAATGAAACGACTGCGGGCAAGAGCGCCTGGGATCCGAAAATGCCGGCGAGGATGGCAAGGCGTGGATCTGGCACACCGACAACCCCAACATTGGGCTCGATCGTGGCGAAGGGATAGTTGGCCGCAAGGACGTTGTTCTTGGTCAGGGCGTTAAAAAGGGTGGATTTGCCGACGTTGGGCATTCCGACGATTCCAATAGAGAGGCTCACAAGGAGTAGAGCCTACGGGTCTTCGTCAGTGGTTCCTGCCACGATAGGCCCATGACCATTCTTATAGGCGCAATCGCCCTGGCTTTGGGCGCAATTATCGGCTTCTTGTTGGCCAAATCACGGAGTGCTGGTGTCAGCGCGGAGTTGGCGCTGGCTAAAGGATCGGTCGTATCGCTGGAAAGACAGATTGCGACGATGCAAGGCGCACAGACTGAGACAACGCGGCTGGCAACTGAACTCGAGGCGATGAAGAAATCTGTCGAGGTTCTTTCATCGCAAGCGCGCGAAGCTGACCGTAGTCGAATCGCTGCCGAAGAGGGAATTCGTAAAGACTTAACAAATATGGCGCAAGCAAATAAATCCTTGCTCGATGAAACAACAAAGATTGCTGGCGCACTTACGAGTTCGCAAAAGCGCGGAAAATTTGGCGAAGCGCAATTGGAGCTCTTACTTGAAACGTCGGGATTGATTGAAGGCGAACATTTCACTCGCCAAAAATCATTTAAAGCAGATGATGAAAAAACAGGAATTCCTGACATTACGATTTCTATGCCGGGGTCGAGCATGCTCTTTATTGATTCCAAGTTTCCTTTTGAACGAATCCTTGAAGCGTATGAAACTGCAGATCCGGACAAGCGCGAAGAATTGATTGCACAGCACGCGGAAGATTTGCGTAAACATGTCGATGCGCTTGCAAAGCGAGGATACGCAGATAAGGATTCATCTCCGAACTTCGTCGTTCTCTTTGCACCATTCGAATCTATCTTGACTGAAGCGTTGCGAGTAAATAGCAACTTGCTTAACTATGCATTTGCTAAAGGTGTCACGATTGCAACGCCAACGACCATGATGGCTCTATTGCATACAGTGGGATACATCTTTAGTCGCAACCGTTTGGCTGAGAGTGCGACAGAGATTCAAGAGCTCGCGGGGGCATTCCTCAAGAATGTTGGCGCACTTCACTCCAAGATTCTCACCGTGGGTGATCGCCTAAAAAGCACGCTTAAGGCTTACAACGAGATGATCCCTACCGCGGAAAGCACTGTTCTCAGCCCGGCCAAGAAGATCATGAACCTTGGAGTGTCAGGTGATGCTAGTAAACTAAAATCACTGCCTGAAGTATCTGAAAATGTGCGCCAGCTCAAGAGCAACCTTGCACTGGACGCCCCTGATGACTTTATTGATGCAGAAGAAGTAGAAGAGGAGAACGAATGACTTCCCCAACTGTTGCCCGCCCAACAATCACAATTTCCAAAAAGGGGCTCACCAAGCCTGGCGTTGTTGTACTTCAAACCCTTCTTATCGGGCTTATTTCCTTTACTGAGCTAGAACTGCGCCATGGCGTAGGGATTCTCACCGCTTTAGCGCTCATTGTCTGCGCTATCGGTGGAGTTCGATTTGGGCGCAAAGGAAGCGAATATGCGTGTGCTGCGACTCCACCAATCGCCTTAGCCATCTGCGTATTTGGCGCACTGATTTTGATTGACGGGCTTCATCCGTCGAGAATCGGAGTGGATTTCATCGCTGCACTAGCAAGCGTCGCTCCCTATCTCATTGGCAGCGCTGCATACAGCTGGTTTAACTACTTTAGAACGCGTAAGGGTTAATTCCTAAGAGTTACTTACCGCACGTTCTGCATTTAGTTCTGCCGCACACATTTATTCTTTCTCGCTACTTGCCTGAGCACCCGCTGGTGAATTACTCCACGTGAAATATCCGCCATCGAGATTAAGAGCGTTAAAACCAAATTCTTTTAGGAGCAAGGCCGCTGTATGACCGCGTTGGCCCACTTGGCAATTTACAAGAACATTCTTATTTGTGAATTCGCTAATACGTTCGCGAATCTCATCGACAGGGATATTGACCGAACCCGGGATGGTTCCTCGCGCATATTCGCCAGCGCCTCGAACATCCACGAGTGCATATCCTTTTTCACGGTAAGCCTCGACTTCATGCCATTGAACATTACCCGTCAATTTTGAAACTAGGTTTTCGGCGATGTATCCCAACATGTTTACAGGATCCTTAGCCGAGCCAAATGGAGGCGCATATGCCAATTCGAGATCCGCTAATTCTGGTGCCGTAATTTTTCCGCGCATTGCTGTGGCGATCACGTCGATGCGTTTATCTACGCCATCTTTACCGACGCCTTGCGCACCAAGGATTTCGCCCGAGGCAGGATCCAGCAATAATTTCAAGGACATTGTCTGCGCACCTGGGTAATACCCAGCATGTGAACCAGGATGTGTATGAATTGCAAGATAAGGACGTTTGGTAGATATTAATCTCTTCTCATTCCAACCAGTAGTTGCAATCATAAGATCGAATACTTTTACAATCGCTGTGCCAATTGTCAGTACCGGTCGAACTGTAAGTCCATTTATATGGTCGGCAACTACGCGACCGTGACGATTAGCAAGGTTGGCAAGTGGAACAAGTGTTGAGTTTCCATCTAATGAATCACGCTTTTGCGCGGCATCTCCAACTGCATAAATATCAGGATTGCTCGTCTGATTGAAATCATTGACTTCAATTCCGCCGCGATCGCCAATCGTTAACCCGGCACTCTTGGCTAGGGCAGTATCTGGCCTCACGCCGATCGCCATAATCACCAAATCGCTCGGTACAACTGCCCCGCTGGCCAAGGTCACGGATTGAGGAGTAATCGCACTTACGCTGTCACCCAAATAAACATGGACTCCGTTGCGAACCATTTCGGCGCTGACAAAAGTGGCCATTTCAGGATCTAGAGGAGCCAAGAGTTGCGGCGTTGCTTCGACGATAGAAGTAGTTATTCCCTTATGTACCAAGTTCTCGGCGATCTCTACCCCGATAAATCCGCCACCAATTACTACGGCATTCCGAGGCAAGAGCTTTACCTGCTCGACGATGCGCTCTACATCTTCAACGGTACGAAGGGTCATGGCAAGTTCGGCACCTGGAAGATTGGGAACAATAGGGGAAGCGCCCGGGCTGAGAATAAGTTTGTCGTAAGAAATAACGCTCTCATCGCCAGATGCAAGATTGCGAACATTTATCGTTTTGGCGCTGGCATCAACGCTCAACGCTTCGGTAAGAACCCGAACATCTAACCTAAAGCGTGCATGGAGTGAAGCTGGTGTTTGTAAGAAGAGTGAAGCCTCATCTTCAATGACTCCACCTACGTAATATGGCAGACCGCAATTTGCATAAGAAACATGTCCGCTCTTTTCAAGCACCACAATTTCTGCATCAGCATTTAATCTGCGAAGCCTCGTTGCCGCTGACATTCCACCAGCAACTCCCCCAACGATAACTATTCTCATCAAGTGGTTACCAATGGCATGCCTTGAGCGATCCAGTCCGCGACGCCATTAGAGAGATTAAATAGCGATGTGAAACCAGCCTTCGCCATAGATTCCGTTGCGATTCCAGATCGGCGCCCACTGTGGCAATACACAGCATAAGTTTTTGTCTTGTCCAATTTTGCGATCTCACTATCAAAGGTTGTCGCTTCGACATCAATGTTGATCGCTCCGGCAATGTGCCCGGTCATGAATTCACCAGGTGTTCGAACATCTAGGGTAACAACGCCAGCCTCTTGTGATTTCGTAGAGAATTCGGCGGCGCTGAGATTCGTAACTGCGCCGCCGCCAGATGAACATGCGGTCAAGGTAAGTGCGGCCACCAGGCCAAGAATGATTTTTTTCATTTTCACGCCAAACTCAAGAATAGTTTTTGAAGTTTCTCTGTAACTGCCGGGGCATTGGATTTGTCATCCTCTATGCACTCTTTCAAATTCGCTGCAATCAAAGTGAAAGCTGCAGTATTGACCGCTTTCCCTACTGCTGCCATCTGATTTACGATTTCTTCGCAGGTGCGACCCTCTTCGAGCATTCGGACTACTGCGCCTAACTGACCATGCGCCCGTTTGAGTCTCTTAGTAAGAGCATCGAGTTGGGCAGGATCTGAGAGAACATGCGCTGGGGCTTTGCTGGCCATCTTTTCCTCCTGTTTTACGAGTAGAAGAGGACTCTAGCATACCCCCTGGGGTATATGTCAATCTCTGTTAGTGATGTCCTTTTAAGATCATTTTGACCATACGGATGTTGATCGCAACGAACCTCCAACTTTGAATCAGCAAATTCTTTCGTGCTCGCAAAGTTTCAGGTGTTGGCAATGGAGCTTTAGCGACGCTCAATTCCTCGTTTTCCATGGAAATCCTATTCTCTCGTCGGTGAAGTTATTCAGGAATGAGAAACCAGAACGGTTTCGCTTTAGCTTTATAAATGAACATCACATGTAAGAAGTACTTGATCCAGTGTGCAGCTAAACCAATTTCTCCAAAGGTGTCCTTGGCGCTACGCCCGCTTCCTGGGTATTTTTGATAATCCGGTACAACGGGATACATAGTCATCGCCGCTGCAGTTCCGGTCCGCATTCCAGATCCGGCGGACGCAATACATGCGGCACCCATATTCGCCATAGAAGCGTGATGGGCAGGGGTCGTCTCCCCTTTGAGTATGCGTTCAGAAATAGTGAGTGCAGCAGTTTTTCCCATAACTCCCGAAGGCATTCCCGTTCGTGGAGGCGAAGGGGCAATGAGAGTACCCGTAGCACTTTTTCGTGGTTCTGAAATCTGGTGCGGTGGAGCGAAGGCGATTCCTACTCCGAAAATATTTGAGTAGAGCGGAGTTTGATAAGTGCTTGGCCAATCTTCAGCTCGCCAATCAGCAAATGCCTTCGGCGTGTAGTTAGCGTCCACTTTCATGAATCCGCTCGGTGCAAACATTTCACTAGTTATGTCTTCACCCGCACTGTTAAATGCCTTCATATCAACGCCTCTAAATGGCGGCAACAACATCGCAAAGTCAAAAGTCAACGTGCGCTTTATACCATCGAGCTGTTCATAGTGAATAACGCCTGCTTCAATTTTTTCTACGTGGGATTGCAGAATTGCATGCACTCCACGCTCCCGGAAAAGCGATTCGGTCCATAATTTACTTGTAGTCTCAAAACCACTCTGGGTAAAAGTCATTCCCCCAACGCCAAAGTCACCCAATTCAAATTCATTTGTCAGATAGACAACTTCGGCTAATTCACGTACTCCTGCTAAGCGCAATTCATGTTCAACATTAAATGCGTACTCAAAAGCCGCGCCCTCGCACGTGCAAGTACCGTGTCCGACACCGATCACAAGTCTCTGCGCGATTCCACTTTTCAGTTTTGTAATTACTTCCGTGAGGTGTGAGGCAGCCTCAATTGCATGGGAGGGAGTGCACACAGAAACCGTATGACCGTCGGGTCCAAGACCGGGGGTAGCTGCAAAGTTTAATTTCGGACCTGTTGCGTTAATTAGATAGTCATATTCAATCTCTGCCTTTTCGCCAGCCCTCGTAGGGTCGGTATAACTAATCTCGACAAAAGCTTTGGCGTGTGAACTGTTGCCTTCGGGATATATGGCCATTCCCAACGCTTGATGGAGCACGATCCCTTTGCGTCGATAAATGGGAGCTAAAGGAAAAGTAACCTGATCTGTTGTCATTTTCCCAACTCCGACCCAAATATTGGATGGGATCCAATTCCATTTTGAATTGGGGGTGACAACAACTACTTCATGTTCTTTTCCCAGCATTCTGCGCAAATGCAAAGCAGCAGTGTGTCCAGAAATTCCTGCACCTAGAATTACTACTCGTGCCACGTTAGCTCTCCTCTATTTAGCGGCTTCTTCTTCTTTAATTTTCGCGCGAACTTCGTCCATGTCTAGTGCAAGAACGGCCTGTATCAATTCGTCAAAACTTGGAGCCGGCATTGCACCAGGTTGGCTGAAAACGAGAATCCCATCCTTAAATGCCATCAACGTTGGAATTGATGTGATTCCCGCACCGCCTGCAAGCTCGCGTTCTGCTTCTGTATCAACTTTGCCAAATGTAATCTCAGGGTATTTCTCTGATGCTGATTCGAAAACAGGGGCGAACATTCGGCAAGGGCCACACCAAGCAGCCCAAAAATCCACTAAAACAATTCCGTCTTTAATTACTTCTTTTTCAAATGATTCGTTCGTAAGATTTACGGTAGACATACCCCCTAGGGTATCACAGCATTTACAAAACTTAGCTTGGCTGTTTTATTCTTAAAGACCAAACGCCCAATATCGCCACGGGAATTGCGGCAAAAAGACAGAGCCAGGCATACCCCAGAGTTCCGATAATCACTCCCGCAAGTGCTCCTCCGCCAGCGCCCATGAGATTCATGACGAGATCGCTAGCTCCTTGTGATGAGGGACGTAGGTGACTTTCCATGGACTCAGAAAGCAGGGCCGAACCTCCAATCAATGTGCAAGACCAACCAAGGCCAAGTAGGAAAAGTCCAAATCCCAGTGACCAAGAATCATGATTGGCAGAAGTTCCTGATACCAGCGCCGACAACAGAAGAATTGTTACGCCTATTTGAATAACTCTTTTCCGTCCGAGTTTGTCACTTAAATAACCTACGAAAGGAGAAAAGGCGTACATACCAAGGATGTGAACGCTAATCACAAATCCAATGATGGTCAGAGTGATGTCGTTGTGAGACATATGTATGGGAGTCATCGACATGACAGAAACCATTGCTACGTGCCCAATTGCAATGGCAGCAATTGCAAATAGTGCGTTTGGATTAGCCCGAATAATTTTCAGGGCTTCCTTGGCCGGTAACACTGGATGACGAACGTTACTTTGTTCATTAATATGAATTGCCGTCAAATAGGGATCAGGACGTAGGAAAATTCGAATCACAAAGACAACTAATGAAAGTGAAGTGGCTGCAACAAGATATGGACCAACAAGTCTTGGAAGACCTAAGTGTTCTGCCAAGTTTCCGGATGGTTGCATGAGGTTTGGACCTGTGACCGCACCAATCGTGGAACCCCAAACGACAAGTGATAAATGGCGGGACCTGGATTCATCGGTTGCTAAATCAACAGCCGCAAAACGTGCTTGATATCCAGCGGCAGATGAAGCACCCAACATAAATGTACCCATCAGCATAAGAAAAAGTATTTTGTTAGATCCACCGACTACGGCCAGTAAAGCTCCTAATAACCCCACAAAATAGCCAACTGAAAGCCCTAATCGCCTACCACCTCGCTGTGTCAATCGAGACAGCGGGATTGCCATTGCTGCTGCTCCAAGAACTGCAGTCGTTTGCGCAAGTCCTGCAAGTGTTTCCGATTTAGAAATCGAGGAAACTAAAAGTGACCCAGCTGCAACCGTTCCTGCAACGCCAACTCCGCTCAGCACTTGAGAAATCGCCAATACTTTAACGATTTTTCGTTGAGTGATTGATGTCTCTTTACTATCCACAAAGCAATCATATCTACGCGTCACGTACTTATATCGACCTCCATTGAATGAGTGCTGGGTCTGAGTCCGATATCTCGCTCATTTCTCTTTCTTACCTGTAGCAATGCGCGTACCGTCATAAATGCAACAGATTAAGTGTTGCAGAGCAGTAACTATAGGAAATGAGGCAAGAAAGTGAAGGCATTAGTTTACGGTGGACCTGGAATCAAGGAATGGAAAGAAGTTCCAAATCCAAAGATCATGCAACCAGGTGATGCGATTGTAAAAGTTGATACAACTACTATTTGCGGAACAGACCTTCATATCCTTAAAGGCGATGTTCCCAGTGTCACCGTGGGCCGAATACTCGGACACGAAGCGGTCGGAACCATTACTGAACTTGGTTCTTCCGTTCAATCTCTTAAAGTTGGTGATCGAGTAATTGTTTCTTGTATTAAGTCCTGCGGATATTGCGCAAACTGTAAAGCTGGTTTGTATTCACATTGCCTTGGAGAAGAAGGCGCATCTGGAATGGGTTGGGTTCTGGGCCACTTAATCGATGGCACTCAAGCCGAATATGTTCGCGTCCCTTACGCAGAGAATTCACTCCACAAAATGCCTGCGGGCGTTACCGATGAAGAAGGTGTATTGCTTTCGGACATTTTCCCAACCGGTTTCGAAATCGGAGTGCAAGGTGGCTTCGTGAAACCTGGCGACACTGTTGCTGTAGTAGGTGCCGGACCGGTTGGTTTGGCAGCTATTGCTACCGCTGGACTTTACGGCGCCGCACGAATTATTGCGATCGATCTTGATGAAAATAGATTGATCAAGTCAAAGGAGTTTGGTGCCACCGATTACGTTCTAGCCAGCGCACCTGATTGGAAATCCCAAGTAATGGCGATGACCGACGGAGCAGGCGTAGATGTTGCAATCGAAGCAGTTGGTACTCCGATCACTTTCACAATGTCAGTAGAAATTGTGCGCCCTGGTGGTCATGTTGCCAACGTTGGTGTTCATGGCAAGCCCGTCGAACTCCATGTCGAAAACCTCTGGATCCACAACATCACGATTGGCATGGGTTTGGTAAACACAAATACCACTCCAATGTTGCTTAAATTAATTGCTCAGAAGAAACTCCCGGCAGCCAAGATGGTGACGCACCATTTCACCTTCGACCAATTCTTGGATGCTTATGACACCTTCTCCCGTGCAGCTGAAACAAAGGCCCTGAAGGTAGTTATCAAGGGATAGCCCAGCATTCATAGTGTGGCGCTCCATTAAGGGGTGCCACTCTATGAAGCACTAGAACTCTGAATTGCCCAGGTTTAACGTTCCCTGCACAAGGAGAGGCACCCTTGCCAATCCTTCGCTAAGGAGAGCTAATGGGAAAGCTATTTGTTGCCCCCGGTCAACCAGGCGCAATCGCAAACTATAAGAGTCGGTATGACCACTGGATCAATGGAGCATACGTTGCGCCATCTTCAGGTCAGTATTTTGAAAATGTAAGCCCAGTTAATGGCAAAGTTTTTTGCGAGGTTGCTCGCGGCAATGCTGCTGATGTCGAACTTGCACTCGATGCGGCTCATGCAGCAGCTAAGGCATGGGGCAAGACTTCTGTAACAGATCGTTCGAATGTTTTACTAAAAATCGCAGATCGTATGGAAGCAAATCTCGAAGCTCTTGCACTTGCAGAGACATGGGAAAACGGTAAGCCAATCAGAGAGACCATGGCTGCTGATCTTCCATTAGCAATCGATCATTTCCGCTACTTCGCAGGTGCACTTCGTGCGCAAGAAGGAACTCTCGGTGAGCTAAACGATGACACCGTGGCCTATCACTTCCACGAGCCTTTGGGAGTAGTTGCACAAATTATTCCGTGGAACTTCCCAATCCTTATGGCTGTATGGAAGTTAGCTCCAGCACTTGCTGCAGGTAACGCCATCATTCTTAAGCCAGCAGAGCAAACTCCAGTCTCGATCCACTTCTGGATGGATCTCATCAAGGATCTCTTGCCACCTGGAGTTCTCAACATCGTCAACGGATTTGGTGTCGAAGTTGGTAAGCCACTTGCATCCTCTCCTCGGATTGCCAAGGTTGCATTCACCGGTGAAACCACAACAGGTCGTTTGATTATGCAATATGCCGCAGAGAACATCATTCCTGTCACTCTCGAACTCGGTGGCAAGAGTGCGAACATCTTCTTCCGTGATGTTGCTGCAGCTAATGATGACTTCTACGACAAGGCGCTTGAAGGCTTCACAATGTTTAACCTCAATCAGGGCGAAGTGTGCACCTGCCCATCACGTGCGCTTATCGATGCACCGATTTATGACAAATTCTTAGCAGATGCAACAGCCCGCACAAAGGCCGTAATCCAAGGTAATCCTTTGGATACCGACACCATGATCGGTGCTCAAGCAAGTAATGACCAACTGCAAAAAATCTTGTCCTACATTGATATCGGAAAAGCAGAAGGCGCCCGCCTAGTAATGGGTGGAGAACAAGTAGATCTCGGCGGAGACCTTTCCGGCGGGTTCTACATGGCACCAACTATTTTCGAAGGCAAGAATTCCATGCGCATTTTCCAAGAGGAAATCTTCGGACCGGTTGTTGCCGTCACGAAGTTCGATGGCTTTGATGATGCGATGCACATTGCCAACGACACTCTCTACGGTCTTGGTGCGGGTGTCTGGACGCGCGACACCAACACCGCATACCGCGCTGGTCGTGCAATCCAAGCCGGCCGAGTTTGGACTAACTGCTACCACGACTATGCAGCACATGCAGCGTTTGGTGGTTATAAGTCATCTGGTATTGGCCGAGAGACTCACAAGATGATGCTCGATCATTATCAGCAGACAAAGAACCTGCTGGTTTCTTACTCTCCGAAGAAACTGGGCTTCTTTTAAACCACCACTCAAAAACGCGAGGGTCGCAACCAATTGGTGCGGCCCTCGCGTTTTTGTCCTAGTGTTCATTCATGGAGACAGTCCTTCCTTCGCGAGTAGATGTAACAGAAGAAGCATCTGCATTGCTTCGCAAACTCGCCGCAATTCATGGGCCGCTGATGTTTCATCAATCCGGTGGATGCTGCGATGGTTCCTCCCCAATGTGTTATTTAGCTGGTGAATTTCGTGTCGGAGGATCAGATGTATTCCTCGGAGAATTAGTCGTTGATCAAATTGCCGAGCCAATCAAGGTATGGATTTCATTGCCACAATTTGAGTATTGGAAACACACTCATCTCACAATCGACCTTGTGAAAGGGCGAGGCGGAGGTTTCTCATTGGAGGCACCAGAAGGTTTCAGATTCCTAATTAGATCCAGACTTTTTAGCGATGATGAGTGGGCGTTATTGGAAAACGCCCCCATACTTACTGGAGCCCAGGAAAATTAGCCTTCGCGTTGTCAGGTACTAACTGCAGACCATCAGGAAGCATCAGTGCGTCATCTGGAGTCTTAAAGCTTTGGCCAGGAGCAAGGTCACCCTTTTGTGGGAAAGTCCACTGGACTTTTCCGTTGGCATCCACGAGAACTATTCGATTATTGCCCTCATCGGCGATCACGATCGCACCAGGCAGGGCAGAAGCAGAGACGGCCATTGCCGGCAAACCTAAGCTCGCGAGAAGGGATACACATATAGAAATTACGGCAATTTTTTGTACTGGTGAGCGCATGGGATGAGAATGCCGAATTCTGCCCGCTTAGACCCTGTGAGTTTTGCGGCGCTCACTCCGATACCCTTGCCACGTGATGAGTGAAACCGAATCCCTACCCACCATTATTCAAGGTGGAATGGGTATCGCTGTCTCTTCCTGGCAATTAGCAAGAGCGGTTTCGCAGGCTGGACAACTCGGAGTTGTTTCTGGAACTGCAATTGACGCAGTCTTTGCCCGACGTTTGCAAAATGGTGATGAAACGGGCGATCTTCGCAGAGCGCTCAATGCTTTCCCTATTCCGGAAATTGCTGCGCGAGTAAAAGCAAAGTACTTCAATCCAGAAGGACGAGACCCGCATCATCAATATGCAAGCGTCTCCAAATTAACTATTAGCCCTAATTTAGAAGCTTTGGAATTATTAGTTGTTTCAAACTTCGCAGAAGTGTGGCTAGCTAAAGAAGGTCATGACGGTTTAGTTGGAATTAATTATCTTGAAAAAATCCAAATGGCTACACCGAGTGCCGCCTACGGTGCAATGCTTGCTGGAGTCGATTATGTTCTCATGGGCGCAGGTATCCCCGCGGAAATTCCACAACTCCTCAATAATCTTTCTCTTCACCATCCTGCTTCGTTGAATATTGCGGTTGAAGGTGCGACGACTCCTTACAAATCAACTTTCTATCCTAAGAATCTCACTGGCGTTGATCTTCCCCCGCTTCATCGTCCACTATTTCTCGCGATTATTTCTGCACACGTTCTTGCAACCTACTTGGCAAAAGACGAAGTAACACGTCCTGATGGATTCGTGATCGAAGGTTTCAGCGCAGGAGGGCATAACGCTCCGCCTCGTGGAGCCATGATTCTCGATGATGATGGTCAGCCAATCTTTGGTCCGCGCGATGAAGCCGACATATCGAAGGTGGCAAAAGTTGGACTTCCATTTTGGCTGGCAGGCGGATATTCGACGCCCGCACATGTTCAATCAGCACTCGCTGCAGGTGCAACCGGCGTTCAAATTGGCACGCTATTTTCCCTGGCAAATGAAACAGGTCTAACTAAAGAACTCGTAGATGTAATGCTGGCCGAACTTCGCGCGGGTACTTTGATTGTTCGGACCGATGCATTTGCCTCACCTACTGGTTTTCCGTTCAAAGTAGTCACACTCGAAGACACACTTTCTGAGTCATCTTTATACGCACAGCGCCCTCGTTTGTGCGATCTAGGTTATTTGCGAGTCCCATACGAGCGCTCCCCCGGCACGCTTGGATATCGATGTTCTGCCGAACCAACACATGTCTTCGTTAAAAAGGGCGGAACCGAAGCAGATGCTTTGGGTCGAAAGTGCTTATGCAATGGGCTTATGGCCAATATTGGGCTCGGAAATACTCGTGGCGATGGATACACCGAACAACCACTTCTCACACTCGGTGCAGATTTAACTGGCGTGCATGAAATGCTTAAAGTTTTTCCTAACGGATGGGGCGCTGCCGAAGCAATTGAATATCTGTTGCACCCATCAAATATTTCATTATCTGATAAACATCTGCTTAGTTAGATATTTAAACTAAGAATCCTTGTGGAAATGGATCTGTTGGGTCCAAAGTCCAAGTTGCTTCACCCATAACCCAGGCACGTCCCGTAATGCTCGGGATGATTGCCGGCAAGTTTCCCACCGTCGTATGTTCAACAATTCGACCTTCAAATCGTGAGCCAATCCACGACTCATTCATCAAAATATCTGAATCACCAAATTGACCTCGTGCAACCATCTGAGCAAGTCGAGCACTTGTCCCTGTCCCACAAGGAGAACGATCAAACCATCCTGGGTATATTGCCATGGCATTTTTCCAATGAAGCGGACCGCCTTCACCGGGTGCAATGAAATCGACATGATGGCAAACATTTATCTCAGGATTTTCTGGATGTATCGGTCTATTTTGATCGTTAATGGCATCAGAGATTGCTAACCCGGCGTCCAAAAGTTTCTGACCATTCTCTCTTTCGAATGTGATTCCTACGCGCTCTATAGGAATAATCGCGTAGAAGTTTCCTCCAAAAGCCATGTCATAAGTAATTTTTCCAAATCCTGCAACATCAACAACTTGATCTAGCGCAAGTGAGAAGGATGGGACATTAATCAGTGTTACTTTCTCCGCTTTTCCATCTTTGACGGCAACTTCTACCGTAACTAAACCTGCTGGAGTATCCAAGCGAATTGTGGTGACAGGTTCTACGACTTTCACCAAATTCTTTTCTACTAAAACGGTTGCTACGCCGATAGTTCCGTGGCCACACATCGGCAAGCAACCAGAAACCTCAATATAGAGAACTCCCCAATCGGCATCAGGGCGGGTGGGTGGCTGCAAAATCGCACCACTCATTGCACTGTGTCCGCGCGGTTCAAACATCAGCCATTCACGGATGTAATCCATGTGATCCAAGAAATATTGTCGACGCTCAAACATCGTCGCCCCAGGGATCGTCTCTATTCCACTTGTGACCACTCGAGTCGGCATGCCTTCGGTATGTGACTCAACCGTTGTGACGGTGCGCAAACTTGGTCTCATGAACTAACGCGCGTAGAAATCGAGTGCTTGCTTTATATCTGCCCGACATTGGGCTTCATCCGCGGCCGGAAGTGGTAAACGTGGCAAGCGTGTTGGTCCGCCATATCGGCCAATAACATCCATGGCCAATTTGATTGCTTGAATAAATTCCTTACGACTGTCCCACATAAAGAGGTTATGTACTGCGGCATATGCAGGAGCGGCCTCTGTGAATTTGCCGGCTAGCGCCAAGTTGTATATCTCCGCAGATTCCTTAGGAAATGCATTTGGGAATCCAGCAATCCAGCCAACAACTCCACCCGTTGCAAGTTCCAAGAGAACATCATCTGCACCAATGAGAACTTCAATGCGAGGGGCATGGTGATGGATTTTCCATACTCTGCGCACATCGCCAGAGAATTCCTTGATCGCGACAACATTCTCAACGGCATCGGCAATCTTGCCCACTAGTTCTGGAATCAAATCTATTTTCGTATCAAATGGGTTGTTGTAAGCAATGATAGGAAGTCCAACTTTCCCAACTTCGCGATAATGGGCAATCACTTCTTCATCATTGGCACGATAGGAAGTTGGTGGCAACAGCATCAAAGCAGATGCACCTGTTTCAGCTGCATGCTCGGCCCACTTGCGAGATTCGTCCGCGCCGTATGCAGCAACTCCAGCAACAATGTTAAAACCTTTTGGCGCGGCAGCAACTGCGGTTTCGAGCATCTTTGCTCTCTCCTCAGAAGTTAGAACTTGATACTCACCGAGTGAACCATTGGTCACTGCGCCATGTGTGTCATTGGCCGCTAACCATTGAATGTGCTCGGCATATTTTTCGAAGTCAATGCTTAGGTCTTTGCGAAAAGGTGTGGCGGTCGCAGTCAAAATTCCATGCCATGGTTTAGTCATAGAGGGCAATTTAGTGGTTAATTAAGCGTTAATCAACGGTTGGATTCTGCGCAAGTTCGCCTAACAAAATGGGACTAACGATTGGCCTGGCAGCAGATGAAATCCTTTCCTGCGAGGTTGCTTCAATTCCACTTAATTGAGTGACAATCTCCGTGACAGATCGACCACATATTCTTCCTTGGCACATTCCCATTCCGCATCGAGTAAAAAGTTTCACAGTGCGTGCATCCGTTGCACCTAATTCAATAACCGAATCTCTAATCATTTCTAATGAAACTTCTTCGCACCGGCAGATAGTCGTTTCTGGTTTAAGCCAACTCTGCCATTGCGCCCCCACTCGATAAACCTTAAGCAAGGCAAGAGCGAATCCCTCCTGTTTGGACTTCTTGCTCCGTTTCGTCTCAACCCCTGCGGCTGCATGTCCTGCTATTTTGCCCTCAATGAGTGAAAGTTTGGAGCCACCAATACCGGTTACTTCACCTGCGGCAAATATCCCGCTCACACTTGTTTGCTGATGGTCATCGACTTTTACATAAACTCCGCCATCTAACACGGACACTGATTGCTCTAGCCCTAGATTTGATGCGATGGACATATCTGCAGTGAATCCCCAACCAATGGCCGCAACATCACACGGAATCTTCTTCGCCGTTCCTGGTACAACTCTAAAATCCGATTTA
>CAIYRR010000049.1 GCA_903928745.1 uncultured Actinomycetes bacterium
CTGTATCTCCTATATAGAGAGTGGATTCATTGGGAAGTTGATCAAGAATTGCACGAGCGACGGTGAGACCACCTACTCCTGAATCAAATATTCCAATAGGGGCGTCGCTCACGTGTGAATCTTACCCTTCCACATCATTCAGTAACGCATCCACCAAAGTTCCTTGCAACCATCCAAGCCAGGTATATACGGCATAAACGCCGCGCATTGGATCATCAGGGGCTAACAATTCAAGTTGCTCGTGAGATTGCGAATCGACACCAAGTCTCACACCCAATGCCAAGCGGATGTCGTTCATGGCACCAAGCCATGCCTGCGCAGTTTCTTGATCCAGAGCGACTTGATGATTTTCGCTATTGAGCAAATGGGAGCGAATAGCCATGGCATGAATTCGTTTCTTTTCCCGCAAAACCGATTCGGTGTAGCGTCGAAATTCTGAAGAATCAACAGGGTCGGCATATGCGTTCGGCAATAAGCGCAACAACACTTCATCATCTGGTGGAGAATCGTGACCGGTAAAACCCACCATTGCTTCAAGCGGATCTGTCGGTTGGCCGTCGATTCTTTCGGCAAGTATTTCTACAAGTTGTTCAGCAAGATTAACTAGCACGTCGCTTTCACTTTGTCCGAACGTTGCAATAAAGGAATTCTTCCCGTGACGAACAAAACCGGATTCATTTGTCATTTACTGGTCATCTCTTTGAAGAGTCGCCCAAAGTCCATATTCATGAAGGCGCTGAACATCTCTTTCCATTTCTTCGCGGCGTCCACTTGAAACAACCGCTCTACCTTCGGTATGAACTTTGAGCATCAACTCTTCAGCACGTTCTTTTGAATAATTAAAGACAGTGATGAAAACGTAGGTCACATAAGACATGAGATTTACTGGATCATCCCAAACAATTGTTATCCATGGCCGATCCACATAAAAGAGTGGACTGGAGAGATCCTCGGTCTTCTCCTTCGTTTCTTCTTGGGTGCTCATTTGCGTGCTCACGGTTTCTAGTAAATCACTACGGTGAATACGGCACTAGTAGCGCCCGACAAGGTGGAATCGGCGCTTGCACTTACACGGTACTTCCCAAATCCACGAGCGGATTTCTTGGTGATAATTTGAAAGCGCCCGGCTTCATCAGTTATTGCGCCTTGCGTAGATGGTTGCCACTTGCCTTGCGCAAATTCTTGAAGTGACACAGGAATCCCGGCTTGATGAGGTTGTACGACACCATCCACTAAGAAGTTTGTATCGACCTGCGCTGCCGCGGGCGCTGTGAGTGAAATGAGACGACTGAGAGAAATCTTTATCGGAGCACTTTGCGATGCGGTTCTCTCCCATGATCCTTGAGAACTCACTCGCAATGAAGTTATTTTTCCGACTACAAAAGTTGCGCCAAAACTGCCGTCATCGCCAGTAACAGTATCTAGTAGCGTGCGCCAACTTGATTCTCCAACACCTTGTCCTTCGAGTTTCACTGCAAGACCAGCGATAGGTTGTTTATCAGCCAAGGAGAATTGCGCCTTCAAAGTAAATGGAGTGCCGTAGGTCAGTTCGGTTGCATCACTCGTTAACGTGCTCATTACCTGATCTGGGGCAATTGATTGCGCTACTTGGCGAACAGCATCAATGGCACTCTGGTCCTCCATCCCGAAAGTCCAGGCAGTGATTCCACCGATGTGATACTTGGCGACCAATTGCGCACGTGCTGCATACCCTCGTGCATCCATGTACCAAGCGGTTCTTGATGCAGTACACGTTGTTGCTAAACCACCTGCCGATAAACCGTTGTAAACCTTCTGATAGGAAAAAGTAACTTCCGCATAGGAATCGTTATATAGAGGAGTTGCGGCATAACTTGCAGCCAATGTCGCCGCATCGCGCATGACAAATGTTGCAGCTTTCGCACCTGGAGCAATTGATTTCGCAACGGCGCTTGGACATATTCCAACAACACTTGTAACCCAATCTCGACCGTATCCCGCAAGTCCGACATAAACTTTTGAGGCCGGCACCACATTGACCGCATACTGAACTGATTTCTCGGCCCACGACAATGGGCCGATTGGACCTGGTGAAGAGGTTGAGTAGTCATAAGTCATGATGCGTAAACGATCGATGTCCTGTGCAATTGTTGCCCAGTCGTAAACGTAATAACCCTTCTTGCCACTTGCCGGGTCAAAGAGAACGGGTGTTGTGACCGAAAGCAATTTCTCTTTGGAATGAAGGGAGGTACTGAGTTCGTGAATGAATTTAACCCAGTTAGGTTGTGTCGCTGCCCACGTTGCAGTTCCATCCACAAATGCAAAACCTTCAAAATCTAAATCAATTCCGTGGAAATTATTTACCATCACAAGATTAGTAATCGTTGAAACTAAAGTAGTACGTAATTTTGCATCACTAATTATTTTCGCCAAAACCAATTTGTCTGTGCCGTCGGTGATCGTCGGAATAATGGTGAATCCTGCATCTCGCATGGCCGTTAACGGATTAACCATAGGAACGCTTGGATTTGCCGGAGTGTAAAGATCGGTTATTTTGCTTTCACTCTTTAACGTGTACCAAAAAGGCATGACCTCCTTTACGAGGTCTCCGTTATTTGTTGCCGCAGGTAGCGCAGTCTTCATGGAATAGTAAGGAATCCAGCCAGTAAGAATCTTGCGCGCCGTAGGATTTGGAGTTGGATCTGCTGCATTACTCGCGGGAGTAATAAAAAACGCAGATCCGCAAAAAACGAGAACACTCAGAATTAACGAGATGCTCGCCCTTAAATACGAATTTCTTTGACGCATCAGATTATTCGGGGGCGGGACGCAACCCGGCGTAAATCTCTTTGCATACTGGACAGATTGGAAACCTCTCAGGATCGCGCGATGGAATCCATTTCTTGCCACAAAGAGCTTTAACGGTCTTCCCGCTGACCGCCGATTCCATAATCTTTTCCTTACGCACATAATGCGCAAAGCGATCATGGTCGCCATCATCAACCTTTGTATCAGGGCGCGTGAGAAGATCGGTATCGCCTTCTACTGCCGGTGCCTTGCGGAAAATTCCCATGCGAAAAGAATACTTGCCCAAGCCTGACAATGCTCGCGTAAGATGCTCAGATGAAAGATCTTCTTCGCACCGCGGACTTAAGTAGAGCAGATGTTGATCTCCTGCTTGCCACCGCAGCTGACTTTGCAGTAAATCCATTGATGGCCAGTTCTGCGCTGAGTAATAAGACCGTTGCCATCTATATGACGAAACCTTCAACGAGAACGCGCCTGGCATCAGAGACTGCGGTTGCGCATTTGGGTGGCACTCCGATTTTCATCAGAGGCGATGATTTGCAATTGGGTCGAGGCGAAACGATTTCAGATACCGCCAAGATCATAAGTGAGTTTGCTAGCGCGCTCATTGTTCGTACATACGCGCAATCCGATGTTGACGAATTAGGGCGCGAGTCTTCTATCCCGGTAATCAACGCACTCACAGATGATGATCACCCAACGCAGTTGCTTGCCGACTGGATAACAATTCAAGAGAACTTCGGGAAAGATATTTCTGGTCGCAAGTTTGTTTATCTGGGTGACGGCAACAACATGTCACATGCCTGGTTGATTATGGGCGCCATCATGGGAGCACACGTCGTGGCTGCAACGCCAGAGGGTAAATGGGCGCCCGATGCAGATGTAATCGCACAAGCTCGTGAAATTGCCAAGACGAGTGGTGCAACGATTGAAATTTTGCACGATCCCGTCGCTGCATCAAAAGACGCGAGTGTTTTGTATACAGATGTATGGATGTCGATGGGGGATCCAGAAGCAGAACGCGCAGAAAAAATGAAAGTCTTAAAACCATTTGCCGTGACTCAAGAATTAATGTCGTTAACAGAAAAAGATTCAATATTCATGCACTGTTTACCTGCGCATCGAGGCGAAGAAGTCGCCGCCGATGTGATCGACGGTTCCCGCTCGGTTGTGTGGCGTGAAGCACATCACCGACGCACAACTATTCAAGCTCTGCTCTACCACTTAGTACGTGGCGAGGTTAAGGGGCGCTAGCCCTCGTTTTTTTCGGCCGAATCGTGGAAAACACTTAATTCACGCACTACGGTTGGCTCATGCATGTAGTCGTACCAACTGAAATACGAGATGGTGAGAAACGTGTAGCACTCGTTCCTGACATCATCAACAAATTAATCCGACTTGGCCTGGATGTAACAATTCAATCCGGTGCTGGTCTCCATTCCCTTAATTCAGATGCTGCTTATGAGCAAGCTGGAGCAAAGGTTGTCAGCGGAGATGTTCTTAAAGACGCTGATGTAATCCTCTCGGTTACACCACTTACTGCGGCGCAAATCGCGACGTTGAAAAAGGGTGCAATCACTATTTCTTTCCTTCCTATTACAACTGCTCAAGAGTCCATCGATGCGGCTCTTAAAGCAGGTGTTACGGCTTTCTCACTAGAACTAGTCCCACGTATTTCACGTGCACAGTCAATGGACGCATTAACCTCACAAGCACTGTGCGCTGGATATCGAGCTGTTCTCGTTGGTGCCGAACTTTCCCCACGATTCTTCCCATTACTTATGACCGCAGCCGGAACAGTTACTCCAGCTCAGGTCTTAGTACTCGGTGCTGGTGTCGCTGGATTGCAAGCAATTGCAACTGCTCGCCGACTTGGCGCTGTTGTTTCTGCTTACGATGTTCGCTCCTCCTCTGCCGATGAAGTGAAGTCAATGGGTGCAACATTTATCCAACTAGAACTCGAATCACTTGAGGGCACAGGCGGATATGCACGAGAGATGACGGAAGACCGCGCTGCTAAGCAACGTGAACTTTTGACTCCTTACATTGCGAAATCACATGTACTGATTACAACAGCGGCCGTACCAGGACGCGCAGCACCACGACTTGTTACCAAGGAGATGTTGGATTCAATGTCACCAGGGTCTGTTGTCGTTGACTTAGCTGCCGAAACTGGCGGAAACGTTGAAGGATCAAAGCCAGGCGAGATCGTTACGACAGCAAATGGAGTATTAATTTGGGGCGGAAAAGATGTTCCAAGCCAACTTCCATTCCATGCGTCAATGCTTTATTCACGCAACGTCGTTAACTTGCTCAGCTTGATGACAAAAGAAGGCGTCGTCACTCCTGATTTCGAAGATGAAATCATCGCCGGTTCTGTTGTTACACACAACGGCGAACTCAAGAAAGAGGTCGTCAAAAAATGATGAGTAACGGCATGGCGCTTCTCGCCATATTTACGCTTTCCATCTTCGTTGGCTTTGAAGTTGTATCCAAAGTCAGCTCCACACTTCACACACCACTGATGTCTGGCGCAAACGCCATTCACGGTGTCATCTTGGTCGGCGCGATTGTCGTTGCCGATCACTCATCCAATAACGTCGAACTTTGGTTGGCTCTGGTCGCCATCGTTTTGGCTACAATCAATATGGTCGGCGGATTCGTGGTTACTGATCGAATGCTCGAGATGTTTAAGGCGAAAAAGAAATGAACCGTAACCTTTACGACCTCATCGGCTTAGCTGCCGCAGTCTGCTTTATTCTCGCGCTCAAGGGGCTTTCACACCCTAAGACCGCACGTCGAGGAAATCTCATCGGCGCATTCGGTGCCACAGTGGCAACTCTCTTGGTCTTCTTCTTTACCGGTAATAAGGATGACAAGAATTACCACGCACTCCCATTGCATCACTTGCCACTCATCATCGGGGCAGTAGCACTGGGTCTCTTGGTTGGCGTACCAGCTGCACGTAAAGTGCAGATGACACAGATGCCACAACTTGTTGCACTCTTCAACGGTGTTGGTGGCGGTGCAGCTGCACTCGTCGCAATTGTTGAATACCTCAAGTTAGGTAGCGAGGCAACATCAGCTGAAGTTATTGCAACAGTGTTCACGGTTATTGTCGGTAGCGTTTCGTTCTCCGGCTCGTGTATCACCTTCGCAAAGCTTCAAGAGTTGATGACTACTCGCCCAGTTGTATTCCCTGGTGGACGCTTCCTTATTGCTGCAAACCTTGCTGGTGTATTCGCCGCAGGAGCATGGGTTGTTAACTCCGGTGGAAATACATCGCTTGCAGTCCTTGGTGGACTCTCCCTTCTCTTCGGTGTTCTCTTCGTACTTCCAGTCGGTGGAGCAGACGTACCTATTGTTATCTCACTCTTGAACGCATTCACTGGTTTGACTGTGGCAGCAAGTGGTTACGTATTGCAGACCACTCTCTTGATCGTCGCAGGAACATTGGTTGGAGCATCCGGAACAATCCTCACGCGCTTGATGGCTGAGGCAATGGGCCGTTCACTCTTCAAGACACTCTTCGGTGCATTCACTGCCAAGCCACAAGCGGCTACAGGTGAAGCTGAGGCGCGTCCTGTTAAATCTGGTTCGCCAGAGGACGTTGCAATCTTGCTTAACTACGCACGTCGCGTCGTTATCGTTCCTGGATTCGGTCTTGCAGTTGCACAGGCACAGCACACAGTTCGCGAGTTGGCAGATGTTCTTGCTAGCAAGGGAATTGATGTTGCATACGGTATTCACGCCGTTGCCGGTCGCATGCCTGGTCACATGAACGTTCTGCTTGCAGAAGCAAATGTTCCATATGAGCAATTGGCTGAAATGGATGAAGTTAACCCAACGTTCTCGCAGACCGATGTTGCACTTGTCATCGGCGCAAACGATGTTGTAAACCCAGCTGCAAAGAACTCTCCCGGCTGCCCAATTTATGGAATGCCAATCCTTGAAGTTGCCGACGCCGCAAACGTTGTCTTCCTCAAGCGTTCAATGCGTCCAGGTTTTGCTGGCATCGAGAACGAACTTCTCTATGATCCAAAGACCACGCTTCTCTTCGGTGATGCGAAAGATACATTGACGAAGGTTGTGAGCGCGCTCAAGAACCTGTAATACCAAGCAGTTATCACAGAGGCCGTCACGGAAATCGTGGCGGCTTTTGTGTTGCCCGCAGTTCAACCAACGCTTTGATTCTCGCGGTGCTGAGTCGGCTAAAAAGATCACGCCTCCCGCGTATCCGGGATTTATCTGCGCCTGTTTATTCCAGCCGACGAAGCACCATAACTTCTCCGATTGACAGGTTGCGGGTAGTTGAAAGTTCAATTACTCTTAGGTTCTGATTCGAAGGAGAGATCGATGCCAGCAGTAACCGTTAAGGACATCACCGTTTTGCCTCGCGTTGTTGTGCCTGCAGGTGCGATTGCTCGTGGAGTGCGATCTATTACGACTGCGCCTCAAGGTTTCGAAGGTGAAGGCTTTCCCGTTCGACGCGCGTTTGCTGGTGTTGATGTTGCGCAATTGGATCCGTTTATTCACTTGGATCAAATGGGCGAAGTTGAATACGCGCCGGGTGAACCAAAGGGAACTCCGTGGCACCCACACCGTGGTTTTGAGACGGTGACATACATTATTGATGGCATATTCGATCACTGGGATAACAACGGTGGTGGAGGAACAATCACCAACGGCGATACACAATGGATGACTGCGGGCGCAGGGATTTTGCACATTGAAACTCCCCCAGAGCATTTGGTCGTGAGTGGTGGTTTGTTCCATGGATTCCAGTTGTGGGTGAATTTACCTGCGGCGAAGAAGTGGTCGCCACCTGCATATCAAGATTTACGTGCCAGCGATGTTGCGCTGTTGTCATCACACGATGGTGGCGCGCTGATTCGAGTGATTGCTGGAGAAGTTGGCGGGCACAAAGGACCAGGGTCAACGCAGACGCCGATTACGTTGGTGCATGCAACCGTTGCGGCGGGAGCGGAATTGCGTTTGCCATGGCGCAAGGATTACAACGCTTTGGTGTACACACTCGCGGGGCACGGATATGTGGGCGATGAACGACGTCCGGTGCAGATGGGACAGCTCACCGTTTTTGCCGAGGGCGACATGATTGTTGTGCGCGCGGCCGATGTGCAGGAGAGTCGTTCGCCAGAGCTCGAGCTATTTATTCTTGGTGGCGAACCGATTAAGGAACCCGTTGCGTGGATGGGGCCGTTTGTTATGAACACTAAGCGTGAGGTGTTGCAGGCGTTTGAAGATTTCCAAAAGGGATTACTTGGGACGATCCCCGTTATCAATAAGAATTCTCGTCCACTCAATCGTTCCGGCGAAGGTTCTAAATTGGGCAACGGGAGCGGTGGGAGCAATCAGAGTGCTGCGGCGGATATCTTGGATGTACACAACGCACCTCGCGAGATCGTAGAGGGCTGATTGATTCGCTGCGGGAAATGAGCCTGCAGCACAGGTTGCGGATATTTTGGATGTACACAACGCACCACGGGAAATCGTAGAGGGCTAATTGATTCGCTGCGGGAAATGGTGGAGGGCTGATTAATTTAGTCGAGCAACTTCTTTTTGATCACCCTTTGCAAAGTATTTATCGCACAAGCTGCATAGAAGAATTTTGGGTAAGTAATCCCCGTATGTCTTTACTTTGATTTACTGGGGACTATCTTGAACAAATATCGAGAGAATAAAAATGGGTGGGGATAACTATTTAGTTTTGTCAGTACCCCTAGCGATTCTAGGAACATGCAAAACGTTGAGAATGTCATCGAATTCGGTTCGGTTTCCGCCCCTGCCAACGTTTCCGCCCTTCCAGTGGTTTCAGCGAATACGCCGGGCTCTTCTCGCTTTCGTAACTTTGGAAAGTCAGCAATGGTTGAAGACGTGCACACCCCTGTTCTAGATGCGGAATCCGCACGGGTGCTCGAACTCCTGGCTATGACGCCCGGGATTGAGGTACTTGGCGCGCTGATTGCAATAGACCCGTTCACTCTCTCGCGTCCTTGCCGAATCGATTACTTATCCGCACTGGAGCGCCAAACCAGTTGGCTACAAGCCGCAATGCAACGCGCAATAGTTGCAGTCGCTGGAGATGAACCTTCCAAGGCTGATGACATGTGGTCTGGCGTTGATGATGCCGAGCGCGAGGAAGTCGCCTCTGCCCTGCGTTTATCTGGATCGACAGCGCAGATACGGATCGATGTCGCGCGAACATTAGTTAATCACCTGCCCGATGTATGTGCCGCCCTATCTACTGGTGAGATTTCCCCGGCGCATGCCACGGTGATTGCTCGAGAGAGTGCCTCTGCAATTCGCGATGGTCTATCTGAGTTTGCTATCTACCAAATCCAAGAGCGGGCACTTGCATATGCAGAATTTCATACACCGGCGCAGGTTGCACAGAAGGTGCGGACAACTCTTGCGCAATTTGCGCCAGAGGAATTCGAAGTAATCGTTGCAAAGGCGCGCGATACCCGCCGAGTCTCTTGCTACAAAGAAGCCGATGGAATGTCCACGATCGTTGCAATACTTCCCGCAGAGGATGCTCAGATGGTGATGTCAGCCATTGAAAAGTTCGTACTTCGCGGAAGCGCATCGACGTGCGGCGGCGGTGACGGCGGCGGTGAAAACAATTTCTCTACCGGCAAAGAGGGTTTTGCTACAAAGAATGATGGCTTGGCAGCTTCTGATAATGTTTCTAACGACGCTAATCATGGCGCCTTGAAAAGTTCTGGCAACGACGGACGAAGCATGGATATGAAACGTGCGGATGCAATGACCGCAATTGCAACATGGGCGCTGGCGCAAAGTGGGGACGTTGTTGCTCCACATCGTCGTCCAATTACGGTGAATGTCACGGTCGATCTTCCAACTCTTATGGGACTTGCCGAAAACCCAGGTCAACTTTCAGGTTATGGCGCAATTCCTGCATCCGTTGCTCGCTCCCTTGCCTCCAATGGCAAATGGCGTCGCTTTATTACCGATCCAACTACGGGTGCGTTATTGGATTATGGCCGCGAGAGTTATGAACCTCCGCAAGCACTTGTTGATTTTCTTATCGCGAGAGATCGAACTTGTAGATTCCCCGGTTGTCGCGCCCCCGCACGATTATCGGATCTGGATCATGCACAAAGTTGGGAAAGTGGAGGCGAGACCTCCGCCCAAAATCTTGGATCACTCTGTAGGCGACACCACCGAATGAAAACTCATGGCGGCTGGAAACTTGAAAGCAACAGCGATGGCTCCTGCATTTGGACATCCCCCGAGGGCAAGATCTATACCGTTCCCTCCCGCGACATTCTCGAGGCCGTGTAGTTCAAGATCTCTCTTAGCCATATCTCTTGAGTATCCGCCATACTTCTCCAATGATTTGGTGGCCGATTGAGACTCCGACATTGCAACACGGACTCACGACTCTTCGTCCGCTTCAATCCACCGATATTCCTCTAATTTATGAAGCGCTTCAGGATCCTCTCATTCCAAAGTTCACAACAATCACCAGTGGCTACACAATGGATCATGCGCAAGATTTCGTTCACGAGCGACAACCCCTGGCTTTCCTTGGCAAAAAGGAGATCACTTTCGCGATAACGAATGATGGCGAATTCGCCGGGGTGATTTCTTTGCACTCAGTGAATCTCAACGATCATACTTCTGAAATTGGTTACTGGATGGCCGCCCACATGCGCGGCAAGGGAATCTGCACAACAGCTGCCAAGTTAATTACCGAGTATGGATTCGCAACCATTGGCTTCGAGAGAATCGAAGGCATCGTAGATGTCGAGAACGAGCCATCACGTGCGCTACTTCTGTCTGCAGGTTATCAACTTGAAGCAATCATGCGTAAGAAAGTCACCCGTAATGATGGACGCCAAGTAGATATGGCGCTCTTCGCCAAGATTAACTGAGCAACAAAGCGTTTACTGAAAAACTGTGCATCCTTTTAGGCGTTGAGTACTCCGCCTAAAACATCTTCCCCGAAAGTCTCTCGTCATAGGAGATAGCGCTTACACTTTCACCACTATGAAATCACTCGCCATCCTTGTGGCCATCCTTCTGCTCTTAGCATTAATCAGCGGCCCAATTGCATTTGCGATGACTCGGATTCAAACCACAACACGTCGTGGCGAAATCATAAAGAGGATTCTTATTGTTCTACTTACTTTGTTGGGAACTCTTATTGGCGTTAATTTTGCAATGGCCCATGTGCCATTCGTAGTTCGCCTTATCGGAATCTTCAGCGTTGCTATTTCCCTTTATGCAGTCCGTATTGAATTTGGTGCGCCCAAGAAACCCAGAGAATATTAAGTAGATCCCCTGCACTCTTAACAAGTAAGTAGATCTAGATCACTAATTTGCCTATTCCCCTCACTCTTCTCACAATCTTTAGCCTAAAGCGCTGATTTTGCGCGTAAATCCCACAAGTTTGAAGTAGGCATTTCACAGGCACTCCACAAGGGTCCGTTTCAAGATAAGGCCATGGGCAACAAAGCCCAAGTACCCGAGGAGATTGAAATGAAATCAACAAAGCTGATCGGTATAACACTCATAACAGCTGGTCTTGTAGCCGGGTCTGTAAGTGCGGTTTATGCAGATGACACAAATACTCCAGCACCAGTAACCACCACAGTCAGTCCAGCTAATGCCGCCTATCAGGCCCAATTAGCCGCTTACAAGATCGCACTCGTTCAATACAGAGTTGCGTCAGTGAAAAATGACATTGCCTACCGAGCAACAATGCGTGCATATAACTTGGCTTGGAATAACACCATGAAGGCCTACGAAGCTGCTTGGCAAGTCACAGCTGCTGCTAACAAGGTTGCAAACGAGGCTTACGCTGCAAAGATCGCACCACTTCAAGTAACTCGTGATGCCGCACTCGATGCTGCTGATGCTGCCTTCCTTGCAGCCGTCGTCGCTAACAGCACAGCGGCTGGTCTAGAAGCTGCACTGACAGCACACAACACAGCAAGCACTGCGGCTCAAAATGCATTCAAGGCAGCAGTTGCCACTCTTGGTACAAAGCCTGTTGCAACACCAAAGCCTGCCGAGCCTGTTAAGCCAGCTGTACCTGCCAAACCAGCTGACCCAACAAAGCCAGTAGCACCAGTGAAGCCATCATCAGAGAACAAGGTAGCCACAACTCCTAAGACTCTCACTACTTCAAAGGCAACTCCTAAGGCATCAGAAAAGTCAAAGTCAAATAGCTAACAAAACAAACTAAGACGGAGAGTAGAAAGTTCGGCCTCGGGCAATTGCTCGGGGCCGATTTTCTTATTCTCAAACTTTTTGGCTACGCACAATCCGTAAGCATCAAGTTGTTTGTCTTGCCGTAATTGTTATATCGCTCGTGCAACTATCTGATCGGGTGGATGTATACGTTCCGCTACCCGACCATGTTCCCAATCCATCAGACCAGGAAGGATAAACACCGCCGACGAAGGTCGCTGTCACTGATGTTCCAGTGGTACCGACTGCAAGTCTTTGAACCGATGTACCCGTCAGTGTTCCTGTACCCGATGCGACATAGGTAATTGTGCAGAACGTTGTCACCGGAGCAACCGGAATTCCCACGTAGCTCACCTTTATTGTGTGGGATGCCGTCACATTCGTGAACGTGTATGTAGTGATCTGGCCTTGGGAGACATTGTCAACGAAAACTTCGCCAGCAAAGTATCCAGGGATCGAATCCATCGTGTAGGTCTGGTTTGCGCCAAAGCCAATGGAAGTCACACCTGGAGTGGAAATGTAGTGCTGAGTTGCCGCGGTAGGAGTTTGGAAATCCATAATGACCGAAGCGCTCAAAGTAAATAGCTGAACCCAATTTGCCACGATGGTGTGCGCATGGATCACATTGGTAAATGTGTAGGTAAAGCGCGGAAATGCTGCGCTGTAGCCTGGCGCATAATCCAAAGTAACTGGCACTCCCCCATCAATACTGACACCACCTAACGTGTAGCCAGCTTGTGGAACGAACGTATAAGTGGCGTTGTCGGCATAATTAAAGGAAACCGTTCCCCCTGGGGAAAAAGAATTCATGCCATTGACGGAGATGCTCCCGCCGATAGCCGTGACTAATGAATTGCCAAGGTAGAGCTGGCCATTAACTTGAGAAGTGGAAGCGATCGTGTGAGGTGCTTTATTTGCGGACCATATTGCATACAAAGTCACATCGGCATCCAGGCCATCTGGAGTAAAACTACCTGAGATTAATGCCCCGCTAGGGCTTCTAGACCATCCAATAAAGATTTGATCTACACCCGCATTAAGCGATCCTTTATCGGGAAGAGTCATGGCAGATCCTGGAGTCACTTGCACATCCGCAGGTGGCGTGATCGAACCTAAGCCCGTGGCAGGTTGAGAACCAAAATTGCCATCAAAGTGAACGACGTACTTATCAGGCATAAACTTCGCAACGAAAGAGTGATCCGCAGTGACGTTGTTGAGTGAATACAGTTTTTCTGCACTTCCGGGAGTAGGAGGACTTGAGTAGCCATCCACAATTTCAGCATCCAGGTGATAGCCGGCGTCTGGATAAACCCAGTAAACGAAATCATCATTTCCACGAATTCTCTGAGTTCCCGCGGAACTTACTCCTCCATGACCAATCACTGATGAAGTGAAGTTGTACCAGGCTTCGGAGAATTTTGCAGTGTAAATGTTTTCGGCGTAATTCCCGCAGTTCTTATCGTTGGCAACTTGTGACCAATCATGGTGATCGCTATCGCAATAACTTCCTTGTGCTTGGCCAGGAGTCGTCTTGGATGTAGATCCATCAGGCAAAGTCCACCCTGTGAAGACAAAACCTTTATCCGCCAAAGGAGTGATCTCTGAAGAATCTCCAGGGTTCTGAGTGATTTCAGTAAGTGGTGTTGGAATCGTTGATGCCATGACATTTAAGGGGTTGCCATTTGAATCCTGTGTCAACGCTCGGAAATTAACGCCAGGGTTAAGCGGGACAGTAAATGATGTTGGGAACTTACTTGCGTAACTCACACTGGATGGATGGAAGTAGGACTCCGTTCCAACTTGTGCAATAAAGGATTGAATAGTTTTTCCTCGACCATCTGATGATAAAACAGTAACCGTAACAATATTATTTCCAGGAACTAGATTGCTCGCACCGCTAACTGTTGCTCTGGTACCAGCATTTGTTTCTACTGTCACGGCTTTAGTTCCGATAGGAAGAACTACAGTGTCACCCGCATTTTTATCTATTCCATTTACTCGCAAAGTAAAGGTTGAGACACTTGCAAGAACTGGTTGCGGATCATGTGATAGTTCAACGGAGATTGCCTTCGTACTTTTGCCATCTTGCGCGGTCGCAACAATCGTGATGATGTGAGAAGCGTGACCTTTTGGTTGGACAGTGAATGTGCAGCAGCCCTGGCGGGATAGCAAATATTCATTTCCGCCATCTGCAATAGAAAAAGTTGTGCCAGGGGCCGAGGGTGTCAGTGAAAAGATAAAGGAGTCATAATCTCGTGAATCCTGCGCGTGAAAACTGCAGTCACCTGTCCAAAAATTGTAATGTGCACAATATGAAGTGGCTGCTTGATATGGGGCATAGTAAAGGACTCCACCATTAACGACTCCGCCTAGAGATTGTGTTACCCCAGGGAAGTAGGTTGTACATGCATAGCCTACGAGAAGCGTCTGGGTTCCCACGTGATTGCCACTTGAGTTGCAGTCGTAGCTTCCCCCAACGGTTTTTGCAACACCAGGTATCCGAGTGACACTCGAGCTAAATTCTGCGTCGTGAGAAGGTTCAACGGCTTTAGTAAAGGAAGCATCTGCCAATCCAGTGATACTTATTGGGGTGGTTGTATCTAGAAGGTATGGGACTAAGGCAGAACCAGTGAAACCATTCGTAAGGGACAATAGAGCCGCCAACTTCTGCGAGTCAAAGTACGAACCATTTCCCGCTGCACCTGAATAGAGATAGTCGCGAAGGTTATACGGCGGGCTTTGGGTAAGTGACGGAGCATAAGGTGCCAAACTGAATGTGAGACTGTTCTGCACTTGAGTAACTGATGTGACTGCAAATGAAAAACTTTGCGTATCAAATAGAAGCTGTGATTCAGGATCTCGTGTCTGCAAATGTCCATTGGCGCCAGCTAAGTAAACATTTGAAATAGGTCCATTGGCATTGTAGCCAGTAAGGGCATAGTAGGTGCGATCTTCTATGGCAGTTTGGATAGGTAGTGTGCGTCCATGCGTAATGAAATGGCGCGCGCTCTCACCCATCTTTATGTATCCCCAACCGACTATCACGCCTTTTGATAAGGTCGAAGGTGATTTACTGAAATTTAGATACTGAATCATCGGTGGGGTCTGGTCTCCATACGCAACGACCTTGGTGCATGGCTCTGAACACTTTGTGAGCGAACCACCAGGACTCAATTGGTAGATATCTGAAAATAGGCCAGATACATAGGAGATTGTGATCATCTTCTTCTGGAAGGTTGCGGTCGCATTGACATTTGCACCGCTGTCGGTACGTATTGGATTTGTTGAGTTGTTATCACTCCACTTAACGAATTCATAGCCAGTTTTAGGAATGGCCGTAACGGTGTTTCCACCTGTGAAATAAGTAGCATTGGAATTGCATTGAGCGGTTGCGGCGGCTGCGGTGACATTTGTACAAGGGATATTGATGGATCCACCTGCAGCTGCAGAGTAAATGAAGGTGAAAGTGGGAGTCACTGCAGAGGCGAGAATCGAAAAAGTCACGCTCTGGCTTCCGGCGTTCCATTCTTCATCAGCGATTTGTGTCGCCTTAATCGAGCAATTACCCACCGCCATCGCTTGAACAGTTGGTTGATTGGCTGTGGTGAGTTTTCCCGAAAATGTTACAGAGCAGATGTCGGGTGTGCTCGAGGCCATGATTACGTCCTCGGTCACGTTCTTTGTTGTTACCGCTAATGAGCCATTGTGATTTACGGCAAGTTGGGATGTTGGAGCCGAGAGGGTTAAACCGGGATCCTTACCTGTTCCCTTTCTCCCATCGCCGCAGCCAGCCAAGACCAAAACAAGAGGCATTATAAAAATGAGGGTCTTCTTGGATTTGTTCATTGCAGCCCGGTCCCAACGCTCTTAAACCTCGTTGGACGAGGCTGCACGGGGTGATGCCCCCATGTTGGCGGTAATAGTAGGGGTGATTTCCCCTGAGTGCCAGCACTCAGGGGTGAATTCTTGAAGTCGAGCACAGGAAGAAATACATGAGTGGGGGGCTAGTGGAAATCGATTTTCAGGCGTAAATCGAGTCTGATTTGAATCAAAATTTCAGATACATTCACACGGATTTTCTAAAAATTTCACACCCTTAAAGAACGCGATACAACTGGGTTCAGTCAGTCTCACTGCGATTAATAATTCGGTTAGTGGAAACTCCGAGTTGTTAATGGTCAGAACGCGCGTATAGGACGAACAAAACGTGCGCTGGGCTTGAATCCTGTGTACGCATAGCCATTACTCATGAATTGATACCAACCATAGGTGGCGGTTTCTTCAGAAGAACTCCAGTATCCATTCGTATCAAATCCCGGCTTCCCAATTGTGCCTCCTGCGCAAACTGCTGGATGCGGTGGGAAGTTAGGGTCAACTGCCCATCTACACAGTTGGTTAAGTTCTGATGTTGTTGGGAGATACCAATCATTCAAAGATCCACCTGAATATGCCCGAGCCGCACCGGCTGCAGTTGTGACGTCATTGCCTTGGTTAACTATCGCAACCGAATTGAGATAACCAAGGCCCAGTGTTGCACTCGAGTTATTCTTCACTGCTTCATTTGTGATCGCAGCTACATCATTTGCCTGCTGAGCAACTACCGCCCAAATTAAGGTCGGATCAGTTGCTGGCACTCCACCGTTATGCCAACCACTTGGTGCGGCCTCTAAGTAGTGACAGAGTCCGCCACTTGGGCTTCCCGTTGAAGTGAAACCCGAACCGCAATTGAATCCCGTAACAAGATCTACGTAGAAAATGGTTCCACCACCAGGACCAGTCATCCCAATACTGTATATAGCGGCGGTAACCGTAAACGAGAATGTAGCCGAGGCACTGCCAGTTGAATTCGTTGCCGTAATTGTATAAATAGTGGCAGAAGCAACCGTTGTGGGCGTTCCACTGAATGCACCCGTAGAAGTATTGAAACTCATGCCAGCAGGCGCTGCTGGTGAGATTGCAAAACTTGCAATCGCCCCACCTGTTGAATTAACGGTAAATCCTGTTGCCGCACTATTAGCGGAACGAGATTCAGAGGATGCAGACAATGTGAATGCAGGTGCACCTACAGGAAGCGGATAGGTAGTCACTTCTGCACTTATGGAAGATGGACCAGAGGTACCATCGATATTTACTGAAGCTATAGTGAACGTGTATGCAGTTTTTGGAGATAGATTGGAAATATGGATCTGCGTATGATTACCCAATGAAACTTTAGAAATTTTGGTTGTGATCCCTGTCGTTAGATTCTTAACGAGGTAATAGGCGATCGGTGAATCAGCCACAACGGTCTCGGGATTAAAACTCAGGATCACTCCGTCATAACTACTCGCCCACGCTGAGGAAATCATTGGAACCTTTGGGGCGGAAATCAACCGATAATAATCCGTGGTTTTTTGGTATCTCTCACAAGAAGGACGAATCTGCTGATAGCTACTGGAAAAATTTGGTGATGTGCATACTCGCAGAGTGGCAAAGTTAGGGCCAACGTGAACCGCTGTATCTACCTTTTCTGCATGCCAAATAGCCGGGGCAAGATATGAGGCGCAACTTCTCTGCGGTGACTTAAGGGCAATCTGTGCATGCGTTGTTAGGTTGGTACATGAGGTGAGTACATCTTGGGCACTAGAAATTGGTGCGCTAAATGCTGCAAAAACCAGGCTTAATGTAATCACGGCAAAGGAAAATTTAGGTTTACTCCACAAAAACATAATCGCCCTATATCCCCCAGGCGCCACCGAATGCGACATCGTTCCCCAGCTAAGAAAGGCATTCTTTCTAGGATGAAACACGAAAGCAACGACCAACTTACTTCTCGTTCGCTGCACTCGACTTTTCTACGCACGAAGTTCCTAGGTAAGAGTGCTCGCACCGGTGAATGCAGGTCACTTCTTGTACTTAAAAGTCACGGCCTTCTGAGCTGCCGGAACCTGATAACCGTTACATTCACATGAATAGGCAAGCACCCCGGGTTCAAACTTCGCGGATGGTGAGGAACACTTTCAATCGTAATCTTGTACACACTATTGGCTGATACGGGAGTGTGTGCTGCATCAAGTGCGTGAAGTTCGTGCACGTCTTAAAGCTGTTGGCGGTATATCAATGCCAATTCCAAAAGGTCCGATGCCAACTCGCGCACCAAAGCTGCGCTAGCGCCAAATAGGCAAAGGTAGATTGACTAGCTTCTTCGCTTTTGAAGGAGTGATTCCAAAAATCAGCAAACACTGGTAAACAAAATCATCTACACGCTTTTCAGGAATAGAAGGATTGTTTGCTCGCAACACCACAATGTGCTCTAACGATGATGCTGTGGCAATCAGCGCAATTTCCAGATCTTCAACCTTAATTAACCCAGCCTTTTTCAATTCATTTCCATGAACGCCAAAAACTGGTGAATAGCCGGTTTTACCCATCAGAACCCACAACGGAGAATTAGTAATGATTGCCGCAAAGTGTGGGTGCGTATCTGGTGCACGACCAAATAGACGCAGATTTAGTACGAATTTCTCGAGAGGATCTTCTACATCCTTCTCGCGTTCGAACATATATTTTTCAAACTCAGCCATGGCTGCAGCTTTAGCTTCAGTCAACAATGCTTCTTTCGTTTCAAAGTGGTTATAGAGAGTTTGAGGAACAACTTCCGCAGCCTTTGTGATGGCCGCAACACTAAAATTGAACTCTCCTTCTGCCAATAAATCTTGTGCGGCGCGAATCAAAGCAGCACGGCTACGGGTATTGCGATTTACGGGTGCAAAACCTTCTTTTTTGCCTGCCATAACCCCACCTCCGCGTGACATGTGAAAAGCATAACTGAGCGCTAGCCCCCGGCTTATTTAGATTGATTTTCCATATATGGATCACTGTACCAAATAAGAAATTTTAACATTGAGCTCGAAAGGCCTTTGATCATGCAACTTAGAAATAGAAAGTTACCCACAATTGCCACAATTGTATTTGCTCTTGCAATTACTACAGTTGGTGCACAAGCCGCTGGTGTTCTTAACACTGCCTCAGGTGGATATCTCTTTTGTATTGCACCAAATTCTAAAGTTGCATCTCATCCAACAACTACGACGTGTCCAAAGGGTTTTAGGAAATTAATCCTTGGTGCACAAGGCTTGCAAGGTATTCCGGGAATTCAAGGTTTGCAAGGAATTCAAGGTTTGCAAGGTATCCAGGGTCTACAGGGACTAACAGGTCCAATGGGTACGGCTGGCGCAAATGGATCAAATATCTTGCAAGGAATAGCCACATTAACAAACGATATGGGCCTTGATGGTGACTTCTATTTCAACTCTGCCTTAAAAATAATTTATGGACCAAAGAAAAATGGTTTTTGGCCAGAAGGAGTAAATCTCTCCGGCGGAACAGGAGCGACTGGTGCAACTGGTCCAGCAGGGCCGGCTGGAAGTAACGGTGCTGCTGGTGCTGCTGGAGCTGCTGGAGCTGCTGGAGCTACAGGAGCTACTGGAGCAACCGGTGCCGCCGGTTCAAATGCAACTCTGACGTGCGCACAAGGCGGTACATGCGCGCTCGGAGACACTGGACCTGGAGGCGGAAAAGTTTTCTACATTCATTCCGCAACTTTTGCCGCCCCTTGGAGATATTTAGAGGCCGCTCCAAGCACTTGGTATGACGGAGCCAGTGACCCCGCTTTTAAATGGTGTGACGGTACTCATTCGGCTCAGTATGCATATAAGTTAGCAGATGGCTCCACGCCTTCTACTACGGCAACTGGAACGGACATTGGATCTGGATTCGCAAACACAGTTGCCATGGTTCGAACTTGCACGGGCGGAGCGGGCAATATTGCCGCTGCATACAACGGTGGAGGCAAATCTGATTGGTACCTACCATCACACGCCGAGCTCATCCAACTAATGACAAATCGCTCATACATTGCTGGAACATTTACCACTGATGGTCACTACTGGATGTCGAGCGAATGGGACACTCTTTCGACCGGGAATCTTAACGCTTGGGTAATTGTAGGTCCAGGTGCCGATGTCGCAATCACGAGTTATGACCTTAAGAGCACGGCACGCTATGTTCGTCCCATAAGAGCGTTTTAATTTTAAGCTCTTCTAGTTAGAACTGACCCGCTGAGTCGTTCGTGGATTCCGCGGCCATCGTCATCAAAAGTCACGGCTGTTACAACCAGCACCAATAAAACGGTGCGGATTAACGCCTGAACCGGAGTGATCACTAGAGTGGAGGTGCCGGGAATCGAACCCGGGTCCTTCGGCACTAAAACAGGGCTTCTACGGGCGTAGTGTGTTTAACGCTTTCTCAGTCCCGAATCTCTTACACACGAGTATCCGACGAACTCATTTGCGAAACTGTTCTCTGATGTTGTTCGCAAAGCCAACATCATGAAAAGCCCTCTAGCGACGCTAGGTTCCAGACCGAAGGCCGAATCTGGGCTAACGGCTTCAAACTAGCTTATGCAGCGAGTGTGAAAGCTTGCTGATTAGTGTCAGCAGTTATTTTTGCACGGATTATTGGTTTACGAGATCATTCCGGCTTCCTCGGCCCGCTTCCCCTGTCCCAACAACCAAAGTCGAGACCGTTCACCCCCAAGATTTATATGTTTTGTTTTGCCGAAGTAAAGACTTACCTCGGCAAAACAGGAATACGTATCTAGATTTACTAGATCGCTATTCCCCTTTAGATAAATATTGAGACTTGAAGCGTATTTCATCACTATGTAATTGTTGTGGTGCGCAGAATTTCTCCCGCGCGGTAAGTGTAGAAGATTGCACCGACATTAAGTAACCCAATTAATTACACGCTTATTCCCCTACAAATCAGGCTCGGAAGAGATCGATTCCTGGGAATACATGGCACACCACTACGCAGAAATTCTCGTGACTAATGTCAGTGCTAACTAGCAGCTAGTTGGACTTCCCCGAGCGGCGATTAGAAATCTCGCGCTCCATTTCACGCCCAGCTTGTCGCTCAAGTAGTGCAGCTCGTTTGTCGTGGGCTTTCTTTCCGCGCCCAACGGCCAATTCGATCTTCGCTTTTCCATCCTTGAAATAGAGGGAAAGTGGGACCAATGTGATGCCACCCTCTTTAGTTTTGCCGATCAAATCTTTGAGTTCATCTTTATGAACAAGAAGTTTGCGATCTCGCCGAGGAGTGTGATTGGTCCATGTGCCCTCGGTGTATTCAGGAATGTGAACACCACTAAGCCAGAGTTCACCGTTATGAATCATGGCAAAACCGTCAATGAGGGATGCTCGACCTTGGCGCAAAGATTTCACTTCGGTCCCTGTGAGGACTAAGCCACATTCGAAAACATCTTCAATGGAGTAATCGTGGCGCGCTTTCTTATTTTGCGCGATGAGTTTGCGACCTACCTCTTTAACCATGGTCGCTCACCTCGCTCCTTATTCGGTCACAATTCACCGCTAATTATTGATGGACTCCGATTGTCGGCGCCATCATGAACGAGAGTTTAGACCAGAAGACAAAGACGCGGTGCGCTTAAACCTTGAGATAGCGACGAAGCGTAAAGACTGATGCCGCGATAGAAACGAGAAGGCCTGTGCCCAATAAGTACGCCGAGGCAACCCAAACTTCGCCCCAACCAAAGAATTTGGTGAAGGTCAATAAAGGTGCGACTTTGGTATCGATCACGCTTTTAAGTGCGGCCAAAAGTCCCGTGGCAATAGCCCAACCCACAAAGGCAGAAATCACGCCTTCAAGTAAGAATGGCAATTGAATTGACATCGAAGTTGCACCGACGAGTTTCATTACGCCAGTTTCTCGACGCCTATTGAATGCGGCGATGCGCAGAGTATTGCTAATTAATAGCGCTGCAGTGAGAACAGATGCCAGACCCACAAGTAGCGCAGCATTTCGCAATACCCCAAGGAGTCGGAAGAACTTCTCCAAGATGGCTCGTTGATCCTGTACAACATCAACTCCCGGACGACCCGAGAATGCACTGACAACAACTGGGAATTGCTCAGGGTCGGTCAATTTCACACGGAAAGATTCTGGTAATTGATCGGCTGTGACGTTTTGTGCGATCGCTGAGTTCTTAAAGCGCTCCTGGAAACGCGCGAAGGCTTCGGTCTGTGATTCGTAGTAAACGTTGGCTACGACGGGAAGTGCCTGCAAGTCTTGCTGAATCGAAAGTCGCTGTCCTGGTGTGACAACACCGGCAGAACATGATTGTGATTCTGAAAGTGGGCCACACAAGTAAACAGAAACTTCGATCTTGTCATACCAATAATCTTTCATCGCACCGACTTGTGCATTGGAGAGAAGTCCAATACCAAGGAGTGAAAGTGAAATAGCAACTGTGATGATGACAGCAAATGTCATGGTGAAGTTACGGCGCAGACCGATGCCTACTTCGCTGATGAGAAACCGTGCGCGCATCCCGTTACCCCTTAACCCGTGAACTCAACTGCTGAATCAAAACTTCCTGCTGCTCTAATGATGAATGCGCCATTTGCTTAACCCGTATATCCATAAACACCACGAACCTGATCGCGAATAACGTGACCGCCATCGAGTTCGATAACGCGCTTTCGCATTTGATCCACAATTCCTGAATCATGCGTTGCCATAACAACCGTTGTGCCCTCGCGGTTAATGCGATCGAGCAACTTCATAATTCCGACACTCGTTGCGGGATCCAGGTTTCCCGTTGGCTCATCCGCAATCAGAATTGGTGGGCGGCTGACATATGCGCGAGCGATCGCAACACGTTGTTGTTCACCACCTGAAATCTCACTGGGTTTACGATCGGCTTTATCTTCAAGACCGACGAGTTCTAATACTTCAGGAACTTCGCGATCAATTTCCTTTTGCGAAAATCCCAATACGTGCAAAGTAAATGAGACGTTCTCGAAAATTGTCTTATTAGGTAGCAATCTAAAATCCTGGAAAACAGTGCCCACTTGTCGACGAAGTTCTGGAACCTTGTGATTGGCCAGCGTCCCCAAATCCTTGCCCGCCACATGAATCGTGCCGGTAGTGGGATGTTCCTCGCGCAAAACCAGGCGCAAGAAAGTGGACTTACCCGACCCCGAAAGACCGACCAAGAAGACGAACTCGCCCTTGGTGACCTCGAGGTCGATCCCATCCAGGGCGGCCTTATCCTGACCAGGATAAAGCTTGCTGACATTCTCAAAGCGGATCACGCAGACTCCAAAAGGGGTTCGCCGGATAGCCGGGCGCATGCCGAACACATGCTTTCTATCGTCCTAGTTTAGGCAAGGCAGGCGTGGAGGGGCCCTTTCAACCGCCCTTTTTGGCTGGTAATTTCGCGGGATATCTCACTTATTGGACCCCCACCAGCATCGTTGGCTGACCTGTGGCCGACCCGTGGCCGAGCGAGCGAGGGATTAGGCGGAGATGTTTCCTCGGCGCCAGCGGATTCCAGCTTCGATGAAGTCATCGATTTCGCCATTGAGAACCGCGGAGGTATTTCCGGTCTCATGATTGTTTCGTAGGTCCTTGACCATCTGATACGGGGCCAAGACATAGGAGCGCATCTGATTTCCCCAAGATCCACTGTTGTCGCCTTTGAGGGCATTCATATTCGCCTGCTCTTCTTGGCGACGACGTTCTAACAGTTTCGATTGCAACACAGCCATTGCAGTTGCCTTGTTCTGAATTTGCGAACGTTCGTTCTGACACGAAACAACAATCCCCGTGGCCATGTGAGTAATGCGCACTGCCGAGTCAGTTGTGTTTACACCTTGGCCTCCTGGCCCCGATGAGCGATACACGTCAATGCGAATTTCCTTTTCATCAATATCAATGTGATCACTCTGTTCTACAACGGGTACAACTTCAACGCCAGCAAATGAAGTGTGACGACGGCTCTGACTATCAAAGGGTGAAATGCGAACGAGGCGATGTGTGCCTTGCTCTACCGATAACGTGCCATATGCATATGGCGCGGTGATACGAAATGTCGTGGACTTTATTCCCGCTTCTTCGGCGTATGAAGTTTCTAATACATCAACTTTAAAATTGTGGCGCTCGCAATAGCGCAAATACATGCGCATCAACATTTCTGCCCAGTCCGCGGCTTCAACGCCACCAGCTTCAGATCGAATCGTGATCAACGCATCGCGGTCGTCGTATTCACCGTTGAGCAAAGTCTGAACTTCTAGAGTGCCAATCGCTTTTGTCACCGAATCGAGTTCACGTTCGGCATCTGCAAGGGCGGCCTCATCTGATTCTGCTTGAGCTAACTCAATCAGGATTGGAAGATCTTCGACCCGTTGGCGAAGTTCAGTCAGGCGCTTAATTTCACTTTGTACGCGCGATAACTTGCTCGTCACCTTCTGCGCATTCTCTGGGTCATCCCACAAATTAGGCACGCCGGCTGCGGCTTCAAACTCAATCGCTTCTGCCCGTAATTTAGGCAGATTTAGGACCTTTTCAATGGATACAAGGGTCGCGTCAATGGCAGCTATCTCTAGGTCATATTCGCGCGCGGCCATGGGCAAAGAATACCCAGATTAAGCAGCCGAAGTTTCCTCCGTTAATAATCAACGTTTAATGAGGAAAGCAGCCATCGAACTTATTTCAGCGGATATTAAATGTTCCGCCCTATGAGTAAGTATTTGATCTCTTAGCCAAAGAGAGACCAATCAGATTTATTGGCGCTGGCTCCCGCAGAGGCATGAATTTCGACGGTATCCAAAGTTGATTGAGGAAGTCGAAACGGAAGTGCCGCCCGTGCACTCGTTCGTAAATCCACTGTATTTCCCTCGCAGTAGAACTCGGTCAGTGATATTTGTTCTAACTCTGGCCGGTGCATGCCATCGCTACTCATCCAAAGATCAAGTTCCTCCAGCACGCGAATCCTTGCCATTGAACAATCAAGTGGAACGCCCACTGTAGATGTCCCACGGTAATAAGCGGCCTTGTCCAAACTTTGCACCGCACGAAGCGCTGCAGCCTCTGTTGCTTGCGTAAGTGATCGTTTTGAAACCGAAATTGATGCAACATCCGTCATAAGTAGCAAAAGTGCAACAGTGACAAGAAATAAACCCATGATCAATACCGACAA
>CAIYRR010000050.1 GCA_903928745.1 uncultured Actinomycetes bacterium
CACCAGTCATCCTCTTGCGCCAGCGATACCGAGCAAAGCTTTAGGCCATGAAACGGGTACTGATTAAGCGTCCGACTAAGGAAAAGAGTACTAGGTCACACTCAGATTGCCTAAAGTCCAATTTGCGCCAGAGCCTGCCACTGGCGCAACAGGCGAGAATGCGGTAAAAATAAGCCTCCCTTTGAGGGCTCTATAGGCGATTTGAAGCCAGCAGTGGTGGACCGGGGAAGGTCAAACCAACGCATAAGGGCCTTATTTAGGAGAGTCATGAACCGTATTAACACGCCTACACCCAGGGGCAGATCTACCATTTCTACTGTGGGTTCACACACCTTGTCCAAGGGTTATCTGGTCATCCATTCTGCTCCCGCGGCTCTCACCAAACATGTCGAATGGGCGATTCAGGGCCTTGTCGGAAAAGCGACCGTGATCAATTGGTCGCCACAATCCTTGGTTGCTGGGACACACAAAGCAACGGTGGAATGGCGAGATCGTTTAGGGGTTGGCGCCGAATTGGCAAGTGCGTTGCGCGGGTGGCATTACTTGCGATTTGAAATTCGCGAAGAGTCTGTAACGGAGAACGTTTTATATCGTTTTACCCCAGAGTTGGGGATTCATCGCGCACTTATTGATGGTGCGGGGAGTGTTCTTATTACCGAACATCAAGTGATGGGAGCCATGGATCAGGACGAAGATTCTTTGCGCCAGACACTTGCCAATGCAATGGGAAGCGCATGGGATTTGGAACTGGAACAATTTCGTCGAGCCGAATTGGATGGAAACTCACAATCGCAAGCAATGTAATTCACAGAATAAGAAAGTAGAGTCACTTACATGAGTCAACTAAACGAAAGTCCAATTATCACGATCGAGCGCCGTAAGGCAGTGACGATCATCATCTCCTCAGTCATCATCTCCCTGGCTCTCGCCGGTGGATTAATGAAAGTGGGTTCTGGTTTTGCCGCTCGTAGTGCAAACGGAATCACCGTGACTGGATCTGCGAAAGTATCTGCAGTGGCCGATAACGCGGTGTGGACTCTCAATGTGCAAGCTTCAATGTCAAAGGTTGGTCCAGCGATTGCCAAAGTAGGTTCTGACGTTGATGCAGTGAAGGCATACCTCACCGCTGGCGGAGTTCCTGCTGATGCACTATCACTCGGACCGGTCTCAACTTATGCCAACGCTGAATACATCAACGGCAATCCAACGGGGCGCATCTTGTCTCACAACGCCTCGCGCGATGTTGTTGTACGTAGCAAGGATGTTCAGTTGCTCTCCAAGTTAAGCCAGGGAATCGGCAATTTGTTGCAAACTGGTGTGAACGTCAATACAGGTGGTCCTCAATATTATGTTTCGACTTTGCCTAAGTTGCGTCCTCAATTACTCGAAGAGGCAATGAAGGATGCACAGGTGCGTGCTGTGGCACTGACTAAAGCAGTCGGTGGAACAATCGGCGCAGTTGTCAGTGTGACGACGGGACCTTTTCAAGTCACGACACCTGATTCAACAATGACTGATGCAGGTGGTGCTTATGACACGAGCACTATTGAAAAGACTGTCACTGCAACTGTTTCAGTAACCTTTAAGACTAAGTAATTTATTAGTAGCTATTGATTAAGTATTAAAGAGGGATGTTGCCGTGGGTTCCACGGCGATGTGGGGCGCTAGCAATTGCTTGAGCTAGCGCTGACCTTGTCTTAACAGGATCGATGATTTCATCGACAGCGCCAATTTCAATCGCACGTTCTACTCCACCTGAAACTTTGTCATGCTCTGCCGCTAATTCGAGTTCCATTGTTTCGCGTTGATCCTCTGGAATATCTGCAAGGAGGCGACGGTGCAATACGCGGACCGCAGCAACTGCGCCCATGACGGAAACTTCTGCTGTGGGCCAAGCAAATACTCGGGTGGCTCCGAGTGATTTGGAATTCATCGCAACGTAAGCCCCGCCATAGGCGCGACGTGTAACTAAAGTGACGCGAGGGACAACGGATTCGCCAAATGCGTGAAGCAACTTTGCGCCTCTGCGCACTGCGCCTTCCCATTCTTGACCGGCGCCAGGTAAGAATCCTGGAACATCAGCAATAACAATCAGTGGGATACCAAAGGCGTCGCATGTGCGGACAAAGCGAGCTGCCTTTTCGGCAGCTGATGAATCAAGCACTCCACCTAAATGTTGTGGATTATTGGCTACAACGCCAACTGTGCGACCACCAAGTCTGCCCATAGCAATCAATATGTTTTCAGCCCAATGAGGATGTAATTCAAGAAATTCTCCGTCGGAATCCAAAATTGCATTTACCAGCGGATGAACTTCGTAAGCACGTTTTGTTTGCGGCGGTACGAGGGATGCGAAATCAAAGTCGGGAAGATCAGTCTTAATGTGTCCCTGATTGGCAAAGAGTGCAGTGACATCGCGGATCTCATCAATGGCTTCTTGGTCTGAATGCGCAATTACATGTGCAACACCACTGTTCTTGCGATGGGCATCAGGGCCGCCGAGTGTTGCAATATCAATCTTTTCACCCGTCACGCTCTTCACAACATCAGGGCCTGTAACGAAAATTCGACCCTCTGGTGCGAGTACGACAACATCAGTAAGCGCTGGTCCGTAAGCGCCACCACCTGCCGTGGGTCCGAGTACTAATGAAAGTTGAGGAATCTTTCCACTCGCGGTGATCATCGCCTGAAAAACTTCTCCGAAAGCATGAAGGGATGAAACTCCATCACGCAAACGCGCACCACCTGAATGCCAAATACCAATGATTGGCAATTGCGCTGCCATGGCTTCCTTGTAAGCGGTAAGAGTTACATGTGCACCATCTACGCCGAGTGCGCCACCATGAAATGTTGCATCGGAGGCAAAGACCACAACGCGATTTCCTTTGACGAGTCCTGTTGCTGCAAGCATTCCTGATTTATCAATGTCCGTGATGAGTTCGACGGTGCCAGGATCAAGAAGGCGCGCTAAACGAAGTTGCGGATCGCGCGGGTCAATCTCTGGTGTGGTCATTATTTAGAGAGTACGAAATGCCAATACAACGTTATGGCCACCAAAACCAAAGGAATCATTGAGCGCTGCGATATCTCCAGCTGGCAATGCGCGTGGCTTATCTCGCACGACATCAATCGTTACCGCAGGATCGATATTTTCAATGTTGATTGTTGGGGGAGCTAAACGCTCTTGCAGTGCTTTCACAATAAATACAGATTCAATCGCACCAGCGCCACCAAGCAAGTGACCTGTGCTCGATTTAGTTGCAGAGACTGCAACGTGGTCGGCATCTGCGCCAAGTGCTAAACGCAAGGCATTTGCTTCGGCAACATCGCCAACGGGGGTTGATGTTGCGTGTGCATTTAAGTGGACAATGTCGCGAGTAGTTAAACCAGCATCGCGAAGTGCAAATGCGATTGCACGTTGGACTCCGCTGCCATCAGGATCTGGCGCAGCGATGTGATAACCATCAGATGTAAGACCTTGTCCTGCAATTTCGGCATAGATTGTTGCTCCGCGGGCCTTGGCATGTTCGTACTCTTCAAGTACCAAAATGCCACCGCCTTCGCCCAGAACAAATCCGTCGCGATCAACGTCATAAGGACGTGATGCGCGCTTTGGATCATCTTTGCGAGTGGAGAGCGCTTTCATTGCAGCAAAAGCTGCCATCGGTAGCGCATGTACCGCTGCTTCTACTCCGCCGGTGACAATGATGTCGGCGCGATCAAAGCGAATCATTTCCATCGCATAGCCAATTGCTTCTGCCCCTGATGCACATGCACTTACTGGTGTATGCACTCCTGCTTTTGCTTTGAGTTCAAGACCCACATTTGCGGCGGGTCCGTTCGGCATCAACATCGGGACAGTGTGTGGGCTAACAAAACGTGCGCCCTTGTTTTTCAAGATGTCATATTGATCGAGCAAAGTTGTCACTCCGCCAATTCCCGAAGCGATAACAACGCCAAGGCGCTCGAGATCGACATCGGGGGAACCTGCATCTTTCCAAGCCTCGCGCGCTGCAATCAGCGCAAACTGTTCGGAGCGATCCAAGCGGCGCATCTCAACGCGTTCCATTGCCTCGCTAGGTTCTACTTCAACACGGCCGGCAATAGTTACTGGAATTGTGGATGCCCACTCATCGGTAAGAGTGCGCACACCACTTCTGCCAGCAAGGAGCGCTGACCAAGAGGATGCGACATCTCCACCCAGGGGAGTGGTTGCACCTAATCCAGTAACTACGACGCGACGACGTGACATTTATTTCTCCTAAAATCTTCTAGATTTAAGCAGATGCCTTGACGATGAAATTCACAGCGTCGCCAACAGTGGCCAACTCTGAAACCTGATCATCAGGAATCTTTACGCCGAAGCGCTCTTCTGCGGCAACAACAACTTCAACCATGCTCAATGAGTCAACATCAAGATCGTCAGTGAAGCTCTTGTCTAGTTCGATCGTTGCCGCAGGAATTCCTGCAACTTCTTCAACGATCTCTTTAAGTCCCGCGAGAACGTCTGCTGGTGAAAGTGCCATAGCGATAGTGCCTTCCTTATTGGTGTGAGTTAGTTGCTCTTTGTTGGTACTGGTAACGGAGGTAGTTGAACTACCTGACCTGCATAGACCAATCCTGCGCCATAACCGATCAGTAGCGCTAATCCGCCATGCAATTCTGGGTGATCTTTAAGTAAAGCAGACATTGCCAGGGGAACTGATGCCGCTGAGGTGTTGCCAGATGTACGAATATCTTGGGCGATGATGACTTTCTCGGGCATCTTCATTTCTTTTGCCATTGTTTCGATGATGCGCACATTTGCTTGGTGTGGAATAAAAGCATCGAGTTGATCAACGGTGATCCCTGCAGCATCGAGTGCCTTGAGGCCCGCCTTTGCCATGGAATACACAGCCCAGCGGAAAACGATTTGACCTTGTTGTGAGATAACAGGCCAGGCAACACCTGTTGCGCCGTTTCTGAAATCATTCCACGAAGGATTTAACAAAATCGCATCTCGTGAATCAGCATCGGATCCCCAAATAGTCGGCCCGATTCCTGGATGATCGGATGGACCAACCAAAACGGCTCCTGCTCCATCAGCAAAAATGAATGCAGTGGCACGATCATTCGGATCAGTGAAGTCAGTGAGTTTTTCTACGCCTATAACAAGCACATGTTTTGAAGTGCCGCTGCGGATGAAATCACTGGCCATACCTAAGCCGTAACAAAAACCAGCGCATGCGGCGTTGATATCAAAGGCTGCGGCCTTTGGATTTCCAAGACGCGCGATGAGCGCTGTTGCCGCACTGGGTGCCTGAAAAGGATAAGTAATTGTTGCAACGATGACGGTATCTACATCATCCATAGTTAAGCCTGCACGCTCGAGGGCCTGACGACATGCAGCCTCGGCCATATCTAAAACACTTTCCCCTGGCGCAGCAAATCGACGCTCTTCAATTCCAGTGCGTTGGCGAATCCATTCGTCAGTTGATTCAATGCGATCAACGATTTCAGAGTTAGGAACAACACGAGATGGTTGGTATCCGCCCACACTCAAGATCTGGCTATCGGTGCCTTTGCGTACTTGAATCATGATGTTGCCTTTGCATTAGGTCCTGCGTGACGTGCAATGAGATCTTTTGCTGCACCTAAATCTTCTGGAGATTTCAGTGCAAGTGTTTCCACTCCTGGCATCGAACGTTTAATTAATCCAACCAGAGTGCCCGCAGGTGGCAACTCCAAAACGGCAGTAACTCCAAGTGCAACCATTGTGGCCATGCACATGTCCCAACGCACAGGGTTAGCGATTTGAGAAACGATGCGGTCCATCACATCTTGGCCTCTGGTAATCCGTGCACCATCTTTATTAGAGATGATTGCTATGGATGAATCTTTAGCAGTGAGCGTTCCAGTAAATTCCTGGAGGTGACCAACAGCAGGAGCCATAAAGTGAGTGTGGAATGCACCTGAAACTGCGAGGGCTCTCACTCGCGCATTCGATGGAATTGAATCAGCAAGGGAAGTCAGTGCCGCTAAGTCACCTGCAGCAACTATCTGTCCTGCGCCATTGTCATTGGCGGCAACTAGCCCAAGTCGGGCAATCAAGGCAAGGATTTCTTCGCGGTCTCCGCCGAGTACAGCCGACATTCCAGTGGTGGAATGCGCCGCAGCAACCGCCATCGCCAAACCGCGCTCGCGCACGAGTTTCATGGCTTCGAGGTTAGTAATTACTCCGCCGATAGCGGCTGCAGTTAATTCACCAACCGAATGTCCGGTTGTGACATCAATGAGTGCATCCTCGCCCAGTGCCTGCACGCCTAATAACCCGGCGGCAACAATGAGTGGTTGAGCATTTGCTGTATCGCGAATTTCATCGGGTCCAGATTCAGTTCCTAGGTGCCCAAGATTGAGACCGATCGCATCGGAGTAGGCGCCAAGAGATGTTTTAAGTTCTGGAATTTCTAACCACGGAGCCAGAAAGCCCGGCGTTTGCGAACCTTGACCTGGAGCAACGATTGCGAGCATTGGGAGATTTTAAGCCCCTGGTACCCGTACTCACGAGTATCAGCGAGATAGCAGCCAAACCTGAGCGCTGTGCGGTGCAACTTTTACTTTTGCAGATGGAGATGCAATTGCTGGCTCATATGTTGAACTTTCATGCGATGCATCGAAGATGCAACGAAATGATTCTCCCCATTTTTCATCAGGCAAAGTGAATATCGTTTCTGATTGCGATGAGTTGAGAAGCAGAAGCAATCCGCGATTTGCACCAGCTTCAAAGAAAACAGTGATGCTGCGTTTATCTCCGTCAGACCAATGTGTATCGGTCATTTCGCGACCGCCCAAACTAAACCAGGCTATATCTTTTCGTTGAGTGCCGAGATCGATTGCTCCGGTAAAGAATTCTGATGCGACATCAGCCAAATAAGTATTTCGAATACTAATCAGCGCAGTCACCGAATCAAGCATGTCTTGTTCTTTATCTGTGAGATCCCAATTCAGTGCCCACTCTGTGCCCTTAATATCGGCCGTCGGTACTGAGTAAGCATTGTTGGAACCTCTTTGTGTACGGCTTACTTCATCTCCCATAGAAAACATAGGGACACCAGATGAGAGTGCGAGCGTTGCCAGCATTGATTTTTGTAGCCAATGTCGAATAGTGGCGATGCCTTCATCGTCGGTTGCACCTTCGACTCCGACATTCCAGGAGCGATTAGCTGATCCGCCATCTTTATTGTCTTCAGCATTTTGTTCGTTATGTTTTTCTTCATAACTCACAAGGTCATTCATGGTAAAGCCATCGTGTGCGGTGACGAAGTTAATGGATGACGTGGGACCTCGGTAATAGAAAATGTCACTGGATCCGCTGATGCGGGATGCGATATCGGCAACACCTTCACCATATCCGCGTCGCAAGTCGCCAAGCCAAAACTGCCGAACAGAATCTCGGTAGTGGTCATTCCACTCTCGCCATGGGTAGGCGAAATCTCCCAAGCTATATCGGGTTACATCCCAAGGTTCTGAAATCAGTTTGAGATTTCGGAGCACTGGGTCGGCAGAAATCGCGCTAAAGAGTGATGAATCAGTTGCAGAATTATTTCGATAGAGAGCCGTGGCTAAATCAAAACGGAATCCATCAACACCAATAACATCGCTCCACCACCGAAGTGAATCAATGATTTGACGCACTGCATGAGGTTGCCCGGCATTAATCGTATTTCCGCAACCAGTGACATCTACATATTTATCATCGCCCTCATGGCGATACCAACTCTTATTGTCGATGCCACGATAAGAAAGTGTTGGACCACCGACGCCACCTTCTCCCGTGTGGTTATAGACGACATCTAAAATCACTTCGATTCCTGCAGTGTGCAACTGATCTACTGCCCATTGCAATTCGGTGATGGGATCTTTTGTTGCAGCGTAAGCGTTATGTGCCGCGCTAAAAGCGATTGGGTTATATCCCCAATAATTTCTTCGACCGCGCTGGTGAATCGCAGGTTCTGTCATCGAAAAATGAATCGGCAACAGTTCTAAAGCGGTGATGCCCATCTTCTTTAAGTGAGCAATCGTGCTGTGATGCCCAAGCCCCTTATAGGTTCCTCGTTCATCGATGTCGATAGCTGAATTTTTAGCTGTCAGCCCCTGAACATGCGCCTCATAGATGACCGTCTTGGCCCAGGGGGTGTTGAGTCGGTGAATTGATCGTGGGTGATGATCTGTAACCACGGAGTAGGGAACGCTGCCCGCGCTATCTCGCGGATCTCTTTGAGTCAGATCGCCCGCACCTAATCCATCTGTGCTGACATGGCCATAAATTTGTGGAACGTAGGCAACATCCCCATCAAGTTGATGGGCATATGGATCGAGCAATAATTTTGCGGCATTGAAACGCAATCCTCGTTCGGGTTGCCAAGGTCCATAGACGCGAAAGCCGTAGCGCTGACCAGCGCGAACTCCAGCTAAATACCCGTGCCAAATTGGTCCGGTGCGATGGGCGAGGGCAAAACGGGTTTCTACAAGGTGTCCATTGATCTCATTAAAGAGGCATAACTCCACAGCATCGGCCGCCTCCGACCAGAGAGCGAAATTACAGCCCTCATTAGTCAATGTGGCGCCGAGATAGCGCGAGTCTGCCGATTGCATGAGGCCATCTTGCCGTGATTTTGCTCTTTTTGCTTTAAGAGGCGAGAAGTTCTGCTTTCGGTGCTTGGAATTGGCGCACAAAGTCCATTTCAAATCCTTCACCATGGTTTCGTCGCATAAGAATTCGCAATCCTTCGCAAACGCTGAGGTACAGAGCTGCTGGAAAGAGATCCACGCTTCTTTTGAGGAACCACGGGGTACCGTGGCGCATCATCCAGATTACGGATTTAGTACGAGATGTTCGACGACGATTTTCTACAACCACCGGTGCGAGTTTCCACGCGCGTGCGATTAGTAATTCACGAAAATGTGATGCCAAAATTTGATGACCTATCTTGCTGGGATGCATTCGATCAACGTGCCAATTGCTCCCTTCGTACACATTTTCAATTTCGCGGGTTTCGAGCAAAACTGCATCAAATTCCTGAGCGATGGATCTCGTGATGGCATTGAGGGCGTTGATACGCCGGCGCAGAACCCGTGCAAGCAATCTTGGCAACGGAACAATCTGCGTTGGATCGTGTAACTGAAGGAGCAAAACCTCAGAGTTTGCCTCCTTGAGTAATTGGGTTGTTTCACGTAGGTGGCGATAAATTAAATGCGGATCAAAACCATTTCGCAGAACATCATTTCCTCCGACTATGACGGCAGAGATATCTGGAGCACTGGAAATAACCTTTTCTAATTGAACATGTCGGACTTCAGCAGATTTCGCGCCAGGACGAGAAACGTTGATGTAAGTGAGTTGTTCGTGAAAAGCATTTGCCAAATAGAAGGACCAGCCACGATTAACTCCGTCATGATCTGCATCGCCTACGCCGGATGCAGCGCTATCTCCTAAAACCACGAAGGTAATAATTGGAGAGACCATGTTCATGGACATTTAGGCCACACGCAATTTCGGCGGAGTTGGTGAGAGGTCTGTACTTCTTGGATGAATCGCAAGAAGTAGTTCTATGGTCTGATTCCAAGGAAAACGCTCAGCCTGTTCACGACAAGCAAGAGATATGTCGAGGCCATTATTTTCAATGAACTTTTCTATTGTGTTTGCGAAACCGATGTCGCTATTTTCAGATGTTGCGCCAGCTGGATGATCCGTATCAGTGGCGAGAAATTCTCCAACTGCACTGGTCTCAGATGCGATTACAGGTGTTCCAGAAGCAATTGATTCAAGCGCTGCAAGACAGAAAGTCTCGATGGGTCCTGGCGCAATAGAAAGGTCTGCAGATGCCAATATTGCCGCGACTCGATTCCTATCCGCGATATAGCCTAAAAATGTTACCGGAAGATCTTTTGCGGCATCTCTGAGTTGATTCCACATTGGGCCGATCCCAATATAGACAAGGTGGGCGTTGATTCCTCTGCGTTGAAGTTCGGCAATGGCTCGTATTGAACGCATAGGTTTCTTTTCCGGCGACATACGGCCAACATGCACAATGAGAAGGTCGCCACCTTTAACCAATTCATCATGAATTCGCTTGTCGCGTGCGTGCGGTGTGAATGTCGTTAGGTCAACCCCAAGTGGCACTTGGACAACGTTTGTCACTCCGATATCAGTAAATTCTTTGGCGGCGAATTTAGTTGTTGTAACGACAAAATCAAAGCGATTTGATAAACGCATATTGTGCCAATTTACTAGACGTTGGATCGAAAAAGGGAAGTAGTTGTTCGCAAGGCCAGTTAAGGATTCATGACTAAAAACAACCGCAGGGATCTTTCTATTTCGGGCCCAAATTCCAATTGATGACAAAGTAAATCTGTCTGATATTTCGATTCGATCCGGTGAAATGGTGGTGAGAAGTTTACGTAATTCTTTGTTGCTTCGAATTATGCGGTAGCCGCCACTAAAAGGTAGTCGGATACTTGGAACTGTGATGCGACGACCAGCCGGTGTGTCTTCACAATAAAAGCCATTGCCCGGCACAACGTAAGTAAATTCGTGGCCAAGACTTTGATACCCGCGGCCCAAGTGATGCAGTGTGGTCCTAATCCCACCCGATTTGGGACCATAGAAGTTTGCAATATGTGCGATCTTCATGCGACCAGCTCCTTCGCTATCGGATTCCTTCGATCGTTTGTTAGATAAATTAATTCGTTGTAGTGATTGAGTAATTGATGATTAATACTGAGCCAAGTTCTTGCAATAACTGAATCGCGTGCATCACGCTTCATTTGTTCTACATTTTTATCTTCGGCTAGTTGGATGAAAGCCTCAATCATCTGATTGGGTTGTGATGTGTCAATAAGAAATCCGGTTTTGCCTTGGGTCACTAAATCGACTGGACCACCGGTATTTGGTGCGATAACTGGCACACCTGATGCAAGTGCTTCTTGAATAGACTGGCAGAAAGTTTCATGTTTACCTGTGTGCACGAAAATATCCAATGAGGCGTAGATTCTTGATAAGTCCTCGCCACCTTGGAATCCAAGAAATACCGCGTTAGGCAATTCGCGTTCAAGTTTCGATCGAGCAGGTCCATCACCAACTATTACTAGTTGTACGTCGCTTCGAGTATCTAAGACGGCAAGGTCATCAATTCGCTTTTCATTTGCCAAACGTCCGACATAACCAACGATCTTTACATGTGAAGATCCTTGAGTCCACTCGTTTCGAAGTTCCTGGCTACGATGCACCGGACTGAATTTTTCAGAATTTACTCCGCGTTGCCACAAATGGACATTGCTAACACCGCTGGATTCCAGATCTCGGCATGCCCATATCGATGGCGCAAGTGTTCGAGTGGTTTGTGTATGTATTTTTGCAATCCATTTTTTTAGTTGTGAATGCGCAATCGTTAATCCGTAATGTCTGGCAAACCCTGCGATATCAGTCTGGTAAACGGATAGAGTCGGGATCTGCATTTTCTTCGCGATTTTCGCAACGTAAGATCCAAGGAATATCGGCGAAGCCAAGTGAATAACATCGGGGCAAAAACCCTCAAGGAGCGGCTCGAGTGTTTTTTGGGGAAGAGCAACTGGGATGAGCCCCTTCATCGCCAAGCTAGGAATTCTTTTGACCCGAAAGCCCGCGTAACTCATCGGGCCATCTGCGCTTTCAGGGGCAATGACTAGCGCTTCATGGCCTTCTGCAGCGAGATGTTCCAGGATTCGAAGTACAGAATTTGTGACCCCGTTCACCTGGGGAAGAAAGGATTCGGTAACGATCGCAACCTTCATGGCGTTAGATTGAACTTTTAAGGAAGCCTCAATGGGAGGTTGAGGTTACGTGTTGGTAAAGCGATCATGAAGATTCGACGAGGCGCTTTGTCCCTTTACATACCGACAAGTAACATCTGAGCATGAAGATTGCGGTCTGCGTGAAGCAGGTGCCCGATTCTTGGGCCGAGAAGAAGATGGTTAACGGGCTACTAGATCGTGAGGGCGTTGACGCTGTACTCAATGATCTCGATGAGTACGCAGTTGAAGAAGCACTCCGCATCGTTGAAGCCCACGGTGGAAATGGCGAAGGCGGCGCACACACCATCACATTAATTTCTATGGGACCGGCGCGTACAACTGATGCAGTACGTAAAGGACTTTCTATGGGCGCCGATAGCGCCATCATCATCACCGATGACGCACTTGTCGGCAGTGATGCGATTGGAACTTCGAAAGTATTAGCCGGCGTCATTGCGGATCAGAAATTTGATCTCGTATTGTGCGGAACAGAATCCACGGATGCTCGCATGAGTGTTGTGCCAGCAATGTTGGCACAGCGTCTTGGTTGGGCGCAATTAACTTTCGCTGGATCGGTTTCAGTCACACCAGAAACTTCATCGGTCACAATCACTCGTGAAACCGAAGCGGGCATTGACACAATGAAAGCGCAATTTCCTTGCGTTATAAGTGTGATCGAAAAAATCAATGAACCTCGATATCCATCTTTCAAGGGAATCATGGCTGCAAAGAAAAAGCCTATGGAGGTACATTCACTTTCGGCGATTGGTCTTGAAGCACAAAGCGCGTGGAGTGCAGTTGTGGATGCAACTCCACGTCCTGCAAAAGCCGCCGGTATAAAAGTCGTTGATGAAGGCGCGGGCGGCGAAGCACTTCTTAATTTCCTAGCAGAGAAGAAATTCATATGAGCCAGGTATTCATACTCGCCGAGTTTTCTGGCGACGCCCCAGCAAAAACTGTTGCTGAACTCGCTACCGCTGGTGCAAAGGCTGGCTCTGTGACCGCAGTTGTTCTTGCAGCACCGGGTAAAGGAGCGGCGCTCGCTGGTTTAATTACCAGTGGGCCGATAGCAGAAGTTGTTGTTATTGAAAGTGATGCATTTGTGAAATATTCAGTGCCAGCTGCGGCAGATGCAATTGCGCAGTTAATCTCCGCAAGAAAAGCAGATGCATTCCTTGTTGCATCTAGTGCTTACGGCAAGGAAGTTGCCGCCCGTGTTGCAGTGCAAGTGGAATCAGGGTTGATAACTGATGCTGTGGATGTTGGCGCTGATTTGACTGCCACACAATTAGTTTTTGGTGGATCAACAACAGTGCACTCTCGCGTAAGTCATGGATGCGCAGTAATTACCGTTCGCCCTAATTCGGTGACACCTGATCTCGCTGCATCCTCGCCAACGATTACAAACGCCACATTCGACATCAGTGCAAGTGCCCAATTGGCTGAGGTTTTATCAAGTGCTCCATTTGTTAAAGGGGGGCGGCCAGAACTTACGGAAGCCCAGATCATTGTTTCTGGTGGTCGAGGAACCAATGGAGATTTCGCTGTTGTTGAAGCCTTTGCAGATTCTTTGGGTGCTGCTGTTGGTGCATCTCGCGCGGCAACAGATGCTGGTTGGTATCCACATTCTCACCAAGTTGGACAAACCGGAAAGACGGTAAGCCCGCAACTTTATGTTGCGTGTGGAATTTCAGGGGCCATCCAACATCGCGCAGGAATGCAGACCAGTAAATTAATCGTGGCCGTGAACAAGGATCCCGATGCTCCCATCTTTGAGATTGCCGATTTTGGCGTAGTGGGCGACCTCTTTGCGGTTTTGCCTAAAGCTACGGAAGGCGTACAAGCGCGCAAGTCCTAGACTTGGGCACATGTCCGTCTATCTAGATCACGCAGCAACCACACCCATGGTTGATGTCGCGGTCTCGGCAATGACCACGCAACTTGTGCACTTGGGAAATCCTTCTAGCCTTCATACTCCAGGGCGTGCTTCACGAAAAGCGATTGAGCAAGCACGTGAGTCTCTAGCACTCGAAATCGGTTGTGCACCGAGTGAAATTATTTTTACCGCATCAGGTACTGAAGCAAACAACACCGCACTTAAAGGTTTGTACTGGAAAGGTAAAAGTACCGGGCGCAACGTTGTTGTCATTTCATCTATTGAGCACCACGCAATTCTTGATCCCGCGGAGTGGCTATCAGATCATGAAGGTGCTGAAGTTATTTCCATCGGTGTTACAAAAGATGGAGTGTTGGATATTTCGCAGTTAACGCAACTTCTTACTCACCGAGGCGATGAGATAGCAGTTATATCTGTGATGCATTCCAACAATGAAACAGGCGTTCTTCAATCCATCAGCGAAGTCGTTGCACTGGCATCGCTGCATTCCATTCCTGTGCACTGCGATGGCGTTCAAAGTTTCAAGAAAGTACCACTCTCATTTTCCGAACTTGGTTTGACTGCGCTTTCATTGAGCGCTCACAAAATCGGTGGCCCCCTTGGCGTTGGTATTCTTGTTCTCAAACGTGGTTATGAAATCCCTGCACTATTGCATGGTGGTGGGCAGGAAAGAGAAATTAGAAGTGGAACGCTCAATGCCCCAGCAATCGTTGGATTTGCAGCCGCAGCAAGTTCGCAATATCCCAGTACAAAAATTCAGCCATTGCGTGATGAGTTGATCGCGGGAATTCTTAAAGTTGTTCCCGATGCATATATCAATGGTGGCGGTGATCGTTTACCAGGAATCGTTAACGCAACTTTCCCCGGAACGGAAAGTGACACGTTGTTATTACTCCTTGATGCACAAGGAATCGCTGCTTCAACTGGATCTGCTTGCAGTGCAGGCGTACAAAGACCAAGCCATGTCTTGCTGGCTATGGGTCATACCGACAAGAGCGCACGATCGAGTTTGCGATTTTCATTGGGAGCAACTTCGACTCGTGAAGAAATCGATACAGTGATTAGCGTTTTGCCTGGAGTTATTGAGCGCGCACGAGCGGCCAATCTCCGATGAGACTCATTGCAGCCATGAGTGGTGGCGTAGATTCTGCTGTCGCTGCTGCCCGAGCAGTCGAGGCGGGTCATGAAGTAATCGGCGTACACCTGGCGCTCTCATCTAATCCGCAGAAGTATCGCTCTGGTGCGCGTGGGTGTTGCACCGTAGAAGATTCCCACGATGCACGCAGAGCTGCCGATGTTGTCGGTATCCCTTTCTATATTTGGGATATGGCGCAAGAGTTTCATGAGGGAGTGGTCGAGAACTTCCTCTCCGAATACGCAGCAGGGCGTACGCCCAATCCTTGCCTTCGATGCAATGAAAAGATTAAGTTTGCTGCAGTTTTGGATCGTGCAAGGGCCATGGGTTTTGATGGGGTTGTTACCGGTCATTACGCAAATACTCGGCAAGGACCGATGGGAAAAACCCTGCATCGTGCAATCGATATCTCGAAAGACCAGTCTTATGTTCTATCTGTTCTTACAGTCGAACAAATTCAGGGTGCGATATTTCCTTTGGGGGATACCGAGAAAGTTGATATTCGTAAAGAAGCCGCTGCCCGTGGATTATCTGTTGCAAACAAACCCGATAGCCACGACATTTGTTTTGTGCCCTCCGGCGACAACGCAGGTTGGTTGCACGATCGACTGGGAAGTGAAGTAGGACCAATCGTTGATCAAGATGGCACTGTAATTGGAAAACATAAAGGCGCCTACACATACACAATTGGCCAACGCAAAGGTTTAGGTCTAACAATTCCGACCCCTGATGGTTCTCCGCGATTTGTATTGAAGATTGAACCCAAAACCAACACTGTTGTCGTCGGCGCGCGTGAAGACCTGGCGATTACAAAGATGTTTGGCGAGAACCCTGTGTGGTGTGGTCCAGCAGTGACATCAACTCCGACAGAGGGTTTTGTACAGATACGCGCACACGGAGAGCCACTGCGGTGCACCTATTTCTTCGATGGCAGCAAACTTGTCGCACATTTAGACTCAGAACTTTTAGGTCTCGCAACAGGACAAGCGATGGTGATTTATGACGGAGATCGGGTTGTTGGTTCTGCAACAGTCTGTGAGACGCAAGCATGAGTACAAAAGCGCGGAACCGCATTGACCAGTTAACTCGGGAGATTCGCGACCATCAATTTAAGTATTACGTTCTTGATCAACCCACCATTACTGATAGCCAATTTGACCTGCTTCTGCGCGAACTCAGTGATCTTGAATCTAAACACCCAGAGTTACGCGCCGATGATTCTCCAACGTTAAATGTCGGTGGGGGATTTGAGACAAGTTTCCAACAGCACGATCATCTAGAGAAGATGATGAGTCTGGACAATGTCTTTGATGATGATGAGCTCTCTACATGGTTTGATCGCACAGAAAAAGAAACGCCGGTCAATGAGTGGCTCTGCGAACTCAAGGTAGATGGATTGGCAATTAACTTGCTCTATGAAAACGGCGTACTTACTCGCGCCCTCACACGTGGCAATGGGGTTACCGGTGAAGATGTCACTTTGAACGTGAAAACAATCAAGAATCTTCCACATGTATTAGTGGGTAAGAACTTTCCTTCACTGATTGAAGTTCGTGGAGAAGTATTCTTTCCTTTGGAAGCGTTTGCTCAACTCAATGAGTCTCTCGAGGAATTAGGAAAGCCGCTCTTTGCAAATCCACGAAATGGCGCGGCAGGATCTCTGCGTCAGAAAGATCCACGCGTAACTGCTCAACGTCCGCTCAGTGTTGTGGTGCACGGCATCGGCGCGTGTGAAGGCGCGACCTTCAATTCCCAAAGTGCGGCCTACGAAGCGCTTAAAGGCTGGGGTCTACCGACGAGTGAGCGCTACCGTGTTGTGAGCTCTCGTAAAGAGGTAACTGAGTTCATAGCTAACTATGAAAAGCATCGCCATGACATTGAGCATGAAATTGATGGCGTTGTCATCAAGGTAAATCAAATCGAACAACAAGTTGTACTTGGGTTTACATCGCGTGCGCCTAAGTGGGCAATTGCTTTTAAATATCCGCCTGAGGAAGTGACAACGCGTTTGTTGGATATCAAAGTAAGTGTTGGTCGGACAGGACGAGTAACACCGTTTGCTTTTATGGAACCAGTTAAAGTTGCAGGTTCAACAGTTACAAATGCCACGCTACATAACGCGCAAGAAGTTATTCGTAAAGGAATCTTGATTGGCGATGTTGTTGTTATTCGCAAAGCTGGCGATGTAATCCCAGAAGTGCTTGGACCTGTCATCGAAAAGCGCACAGGGTCAGAGAAACCTTTCGTGATGCCGACTAAATGCCCTGATTGCGGTAGTGAACTTCGAGCAATATCAGAAGGCGATATTGATATTCGTTGTCCAAATACACAATATTGTCCAGCGCAATTGCGCGAGAGGATTTATTACATTGGCTCTCGAGCAGCTCTGGACATCGACGTCCTTGGATTCGAATCAGCCCAAGCGCTACTCAGCGACAAAATCATTGAAGATGAGTCTGACCTCTTTGACTTAACTGCGGAGAAATTAAGCAACTCTGATTTCTTCCAGAAAAAAGATGGCAAGGCGGCAGCCAATGCCGAGAAACTTCTTGCCGCACTCGAGCAAGCAAAAACAAGACCCCTCTGGCGCACACTTGTGGCACTTTCTATTCGCCACGTAGGTCCCACTGCCGCACAGTCACTTGCTACAGCTTTCGGATCGATTGATGCAATCGCATCCGCTTCCACCGATGATTTAGCGCAAGTAGATGGTGTGGGATCCACCATTGCCGATTCACTTGTTGAGTGGTTTGGCCAAGAGTGGCACAGGCAGATTATCGAAAAATGGAAAAAGGCTGGCGTCACGATGGTTCACCAGCAAGGACAACTGGCACCGCAAACTTTGGCGGGCCTGACATTTGTTGTCACTGGTGGTCTGATTGATTTCACTCGCGATTCAATCGCGGAAGTTATTGCCGCCCACGGAGGCAAGAGTTCTAGTTCGGTATCAAAGAAAACAGATTATGTATTAGTGGGCGCCGACCCGGGCTCGAAATTAGCCAAAGCCCAAGAACTAGGCGTACCAATTATTGATGAATCTCAATTTAAGAAGCTCCTAGCCAAAGGCTGAGGTAGGCTTCTCACATGATTTCTCTCGCCGGCGAAGTAGTTCGCAAGTTACCTGCCCCTCCTGTTTTCTTTGGCCTTTTTGCATTCGGACTGCTTTCAGTCTTGTTGTACGTAGTCCTTCGACTCGACCGGGATTAATCCTCTGAGTACGTGCCAGAAACTATGAGATTAGGTTTTTTCGGTGGGACATTTGATCCGATTCACAGTGGACATCTTCATCTCATTTCGCAAATAATTGAGCGAGATCTCGTAGATAAATTGTTGGTATGCCCGGCAGGCAATCCTTGGATGAGAAGTGATGGACCAATCGCATCTGCAATGGATCGATTAGAAATGGCGCATTTAGCGGTTTCAGATTTGCCTGATCAGGTTCGCTCTCGTGTGAGCGCCTGTGATTGTGAAGTTAGGCGGTCAGGTCCGACTTACACAATTGATACGGTGAAAGAGTTAATGGGAATGTACCCAGAATCGAAAATTGTTCTCATACTCGGGAGCGATGCGAATTCCCAGATTGAGAGATGGCATCGCAGTAAAGAATTACTAGAGCTCGTTGAAGTTTTGGTGATTGCACGCGATGGAGAGGGACTAGATATTGATGCGCTTGATCTTTCTTCAACAAAAGTACGAGAAGAGTTACTCACCAATCAAAGTGTTACCGGCGAAATACCTGCCAACGTTTTGACCTATATCAAGGAGCACAACTTATATGCCAGCTAGCAAAGCAGTTATTGCAAGCACTCAGATTGCTGCTCGCGCAGTGTTGGAGAAGATGGGGCGCGATCTCATTGCAATCGATCTCTCCGATCAGTTAGTACTCTCGGAGGTATTTCTCATTGCAAGTGGTGCGAATGTTCCACAGGTAAGTGCCATTGCCGATGAAGTAGAACGACAGATGACTCTTGCTGGACAGAAACCAACCCGCCGCGAAAACGGAGCCGAGTGGGTGCTGATTGATTACAGCGATCTAGTTGTACATATTCAAAGTGACGAATTGCGCCGCTATTACATGTTGGATCGCCTTTGGAATGATTGCCCGACAATTGCACTCGATGCCGTAGCCGAGGAGAAAGCACGTGGCTAATAAACAACGAATTGTTTTATGGCGCCACGGGCAAACTGATTGGAACGTCATCAATCGCTTTCAAGGACACTCTGATATTCCTCTTAATGAAGTAGGTATTTACCAGGCGCAACGTGCCGCTCAGTTATTAGCAGGAATGAAACCGACTGCGATTATTTCTAGTGATCTCTCTCGAGCCAGAGATACCGCCCAGTCGCTAGCTGATCTTGTTCACTTACCTGTTTCCACAGATATTGACCTCCGCGAAACAAATGGTGGCAATTGGGAAGGCAAAACCGGAAAAGAAAATCGCGCAGAGGATTTTGCGAATTTCGTACGGTGGATTGATGGAGACGATAACCCTGCAGGAACTACAGGGGAGCGACGTACTGAAGTTGCTGATCGGGCAGTAGGTGCAATCAATCGCGCACTTGCACAGGGCGATGAAAATCAATTGCTGATCGTCGCAACTCACGGTGGCACTGCCCGATGCGTACTAGGAAAATTGCTTGAGTTGCCACAGTCACATTGGGGCGTTCTTGGTGGACTCTCCAATGCGGCATGGTCGGTTTTGGCACTGGGTCCGCGGGGTTGGCACTTGGTCGAACACAATGCTGGTTCCATTCCAGAGCCTATTTATGGTGAGGAAAGTGGTGCTGAGCCAAACCTGCGATAGGGTCTGACTTCGCAAGGCAGTAGGGCAAGAAAGTTCGGGGCTGTGGCGCAGCTGGTAGCGCACCTGCATGGCATGCAGGGGGTCAGGGGTTCAAATCCCCTCAGCTCCACGTGGAAAATGAGCGTGAACATGCGGCGTACGACATTGTCCACGTGCAGGAAAAATGGCTCCCAATCTGGGATGAAATAGCCCCTTTTAAATCTGGCCGAGCCGATGATCCACGTCCCAAGAAGTATGTCTTGGATATGTTTCCCTACCCATCTGGTGATTTACATATGGGCCATGCAGAGGCTTACGCACTCGGTGATGTAATTGCCCGCTATTGGGTTCAAAAAGGTTTCAATGTCATGCACCCCATTGGCTGGGATGCATTTGGTTTGCCCGCAGAGAATGCGGCCATCAAGCGCAATATCGATCCTGCAATTTGGACGTATGAAAACATTGCAGTGCAAAAAGCGTCCATGCGTCGATATGCATGTTCTTTCGATTGGGATCGCACATTCAACACGTGCGACCCTGAGTATTACCGTTGGAACCAGTGGCTATTCATTCAAATGTTTGAGCGCGGTCTTGCCTATCGCAAAGCATCCAAAGTCAATTGGTGTCCATCTTGTCAAACCGTATTAGCCAATGAACAAGTGGTTGCTGGATTGTGCGAGCGTTGCGATACCGCCGTCACAAAAAAGAAGTTAACACAGTGGTATTTCAAGATCACTGATTACGCAGATCGTTTACTAGATGACATGTCAGAACTTGAAGGCCAATGGCCAGAGAAAGTCTTGACGATGCAACGCAACTGGATTGGTCGATCAGCAGGCGCCAACGTTGATTTCCAAATCGAAGGTCGCGCCGAACCTGTAACTATTTACACCACTCGCCCAGATACTTTGTACGGCGCAACATTCTTCGTTGTTGCAGCAGATAGTGATTTGGCAGCGGAGTTAGCGCAAGGCACTGCTGTTGAATCCCAGTTCAACGCTTACCTTGAAAAGATTAAAGCCGATAGCGATATCGATCGCATGGCAACAGATCGTCCTAAGAGCGGTGTATTTCTAGAGCGCTACGCCATCAACCCGGTTAATGGCGAGAAGTTGCAGATTTGGGCATCGGATTATGTACTGGCCGATTACGGAACTGGCGCAATCATGGCTGTTCCTGCGCATGATCAGCGCGACTTAGATTTCGCAATCGCGATGAAATTGCCTGTACGCGTTGTTGTTGAGACGGGCGAGGAAGATCCAGCGGTAAGCGGAATTGCAACTGCGGGCGATGGCGCACTTATTAATTCTGGTCCGCTCAATGGCAAGTCAAAGGCCGATGCGATTGCATTTATCAATGCCCAACTTGAAAAAGATGGTCTTGGCAAAGCTGCACGCAATTACCGTTTGCGAGATTGGTTAATTTCTCGCCAACGTTATTGGGGTACGCCAATTCCTATCATCCACTGCCCATCATGTGGCGATGTTGCAGCGCCTCTCGATACTTTGCCCGTGAAATTGCCTGATGCCACAGGATTAGATCTCAAGCCAAAGGGAACTTCGCCACTAGGTGCTGCTACTGATTGGGTAAATGTTCCTTGTCCTAAGTGCGGTACTGCCGCACTTCGCGACACAGACACCATGGATACATTCGTTGATTCATCCTGGTATTTCTTGCGCTATCCCAACAACACCGATCACACTCAAGCATTTAGTCGTGAATCCGTTGATACATGGTTACCTGTTGATCAATATGTAGGCGGCGTAACGCACGCAATTTTGCACCTTCTTTATAGTCGCTTCTTCACCAAGGTTCTGCACGATATGGGAATGCTCTCCTTTAACGAACCATTTTCACGTTTGCTCAATCAAGGCATGGTCGTGATGGATGGATCAGCAATGAGCAAGAGCCGTGGCAACTTGGTACGCCTCTCAGATGAGTTAGCCAATCACGGTGTTGATGCAATTCGTTTATCAATGGTTTTCTCTGGCCCACCTGAGGATGACGTTGATTGGTCGGATGTTTCACCATCTGGTTCTGTGAAGTTCCTATCTCGTGCCTGGCGCTTATCGGGAGATATCACCAGCCCACCGGGAGTCGATTTCGCAACAGGGGATATTGGTTTGCGCAAGGTAACTCACAAAGCACTCAATGACGCGGCCTTTGCAGTTGAGTCCTTCCGTTTCAATGTTGCCGTTGCACGTGTTATGGAATTAGTAAATGCTGCACGTAAAGCAATCGATTCTGGTTGTGGCCCTGCGGATCCTGCAGCGCGCGAAGCGGTTGAGGCGATTGCCATCATGCTCTCACTTGTTGCTCCATACACAGCCGAGGAAATGTGGGAGCGTTTGGGTCACAAACCTGCGATTGCACTTGCTGGTTGGCCCGTTGTCGATCCTGCACTTCTTGTTGCCGATTCAGTAATTGCCATTGTTCAAATTAATGGCAAAATCAAAGAGCGCCTTGAAGTTTCTCCAACAATTTCTGATGCAGAACTTGAGGCGTTGGCGATGTCTCACCCAACAATCGTTGCTGACCTGACCGGTGCAACGATTGCCAAGATCATTACGCGTGCGCCAAAGCTCGTCAATATCGTTATCAACAACGCTTAGACGTAAACAGAAGGATTGCTGCGCGAGCGGCCACTAAAGGTTTTGCCTTTTCAATGGGGGAATGAATCAACTCCTGCAAGACTATAAAGAACAAATCCAAGACTGGTTATCAGATCTCCATTTCAGTAAGTCCCACAAGCGAGCACTTCTCATTGTGGGTCTTCTCGCTGTCGTAATTTCTGTTGGCGTTGTTTTTCGGGGACATTCGCAACCCGTAGAAATAGCGCTGCCTCTGCCAGCGATGGTCGCGCCTCCACTTGTCACCGTCGATGTTGCGGGCGGAGTGAACACCCCAGGTGTCTACGAACTTCCCGTCAGTTCGCGCGTCATCGATGCCATTACCGCAGCGGGAGGAGTGAAGAAGGGGAGTGATGTCAGCGATGTGAATCTTGCTCGCATCATTAAAGATGGTGAACAAATTTATGTGCAACCAGCTCTTACAAGTTTCTCTGGAGGTTCTACGTCGGCGCGCGTAGCAATTAAGAGAACGGGGCCGATCAACATTAACCGAGCCACTATTTCTGAATTCGATTCACTTCCTGGAGTGGGCCCAGTCATCGCGGCACGAATTGTGGCCTATCGGAAAGTGAATGGTCCTTTCACTGGCGTTGAAGATCTTCAGAAAGTTTCTGGGATTGGTGTTGCGAAATTCGCGGATTTGAAGAGCAAGATCAGCGTGTAGGTGATTACCGCGCACTCGTCCTAGGTGGTGCTATCTGGACGGGTGCGCTGACTCAAAGTTGGATATCGCCTTGGTGGTCATGCATTGTGTTTGTCTTTCTTTCTCTCTTTGGTCTGGTTCGAGGCAAGACTCTCTTAGTAGTTTTATCCTGCGCCTTACTTCTTGGCGCTTCCATGATGTCACTTCGACAAGCAAGTTTGGAAAAGAGCGCGGTACGTGAATTCTTAGGCAAAAACGCTGTTATGAAAATGCAAGTAATTACAGACCCTAATCAGACAAAACCTAAAGTCTTTGGTTCCACATTGGCGCCACCAAGTTATAGCTTTTTGGCAACGGCGCTGAGCATTGGTGTCGAATACCCAGAGTTTCATTTGCGTGTACCTATTCGCGTGATTGCAGCCGACGCTTCGGTCGTGGGTTTGCTGCCTGGCCAAATTTTCAGAGCAACGGGTTCTGTTCGCTCGAGTAAAGAGGCGCGTGTTGCCGCGCTCTTTATTGTGCGCGGAAATATTCAAGACGCTACCCCTGCATCACGATGGGCACAATCATTGGGATCCATCCGCACTCATCTGAGTCAGCTCAGTCATAACGTTGATCGAGGCGATGGCGGCGCGCTGATACCAGGGATGGTTCTTGGCGATACATCGCTACAAGATCAAGCCTTTCGTGATGCCATGCGTAGATCTGGATTAACGCATTTAACGGCAGTGAGCGGGGCAAATTTCGCCATCATTTCGCTGTTTGTGTTGTGGTGCATGCAATGGTTTGTCCGCTCAATCCGAATGCGATTGATATTTACGACGATTGCACTGATGGGATTCATTGCGTTAGTGCGGCCATCGCCATCGGTATTAAGAGCGGCCGCGATGGCCAGTGTTGTGATTTTTGCACGGGGAACAGGAAAAAGGAGTGACTCACTTCCGGCTCTTGGATTCGCGATTGCTGCAGTTGTGGTTGGTGATCCTTGGCAAGCACGTGATCCAGGTTTTGCTCTTTCTGTATTAGCGACCGCAGGGTTGTTGTTATTAGCACCGCGCATTGCGCGTTGGCTTTCCAGGTATGTGCACGAAAAGATTGCAGGCGCGCTGAGTCCACCAATCGCCGCCGTTGTTATGTGTGCGCCAATTTTGGTAGCGCTGTCGGGATATATCGGCCCAATGACTGTGATTGCCAACTTACTGGCAGCGCCGATGGTTGCACCGATAACGGTCTTGGGATTTATAGCCGCGCTACTTTCTCCCTTTGCCCCGGCGCTCAGTGTTTTCTTTCTTTATCTCATTCGCTTTCCCGCAGATTGGATTGCCGCAGTTGCGCATTGGTCCGCGAAATTCCCCGTCGTGCAATTCACTACGGGGCTTGTGGGATTCGCTATGGCGCTAGCAATAATGATTGCAGTCTTGGCTGTTTTGCTCTTTCTCAAGACTCGAATTCGGTATGTGATTGCGATTGTATTAATTGCGTTGTTGGCATTTTCTTGGATGACTCGTTGGCCAGCTGGGGATTGGCAGATTGCTCAATGCGATGTCGGTCAAGGTGATTCATTGGTGATTAATTTGGGAGACCATCGAGGGCTCGTGATAGATGCAGGTCCTGATGCAGCCCTGGAGGATAAATGCCTACGCGATCTTGGGATTAAGAGCGTGCCACTTTTAGTATTAACGCATTTTCATGCCGATCACGTAGAAGGTGTTGCAGGGTTAATCAACCATCGCGAAGTTGGTCAAGTGTGGGTAAGTAATAATCCGGAACCTGTATTTGAAAGTGCACGCGTGAATAAATGGTTATTGGGCGTTCCGCAAGTAAATGCTCTTGCAGGAAGTACTGCATCCATTGCAAGTAATCGTGGGTTGATAACCTTGAAAGTTTTGTGGCCCGATGATGCCGGACAAACCTATGAGGTGATGCCCGGTGATGGTTCGGCGATAAATAATTCCAGTATCGCGCTATTGGTCAGTGCGCCAGATTTCACTTTATTTACAGCCGGGGATCTAGAGCCACCAGTGCAGGCCCAGATTGTGGATTCCCTTATGCGCGTGGATATTTACAAGGTGAGCCATCATGGCTCCCTCTACCAAGATTCCGCGTTGATGTCGCGCCTATCTCCGACTCTTGCCCTCATTAGCGTCGGCACGGGAAATTCCTACGGCCACCCCGCACCTCAAACGTTGGCGGTGCTGGATAGACTTCGAAGCCGGGTCTACCGGACGGATAAAAGCGGGGCGATTGCCATTGGCGCAAATGCTCATCGCTTTAAGGTTCGAACAAGTGGCGGATCCAAATGGTGGCAGAAAGTGAGGTTGGGATGAGCAACTATCTTTTGCTTGGCTCTGAATCTGCACTCGCCGACCGCGCAATGTTGAAATTAAACGTCCAATTTAAAGAAGATGGCGCAGAAATCACCACGATTTTTAGTGCCGATGCAATTATTGGCGATATTGCTGATGCGCTTTCGCCATCACTCTTTAGTGAAAAGCGCGTGTTGATTATTCGCGATCTTCAAGATTTGCTTATGGAAGTACAGGATGAAGTCACGAGATATCTCGATGACATGGATCCAACAATTACCGTGGTCTTTATTCACAAAGGTGGCGTCAAAGGCAAGGCGTTGCTGGACAAGATCAAGAAGACAAAGCCAGAAATTATTACTTGTGATCCTCTCAAGAAAGAGAGCGAGAAGCAGGATTTCGTGAAGAACATGATGTTGGATTTAGGGCGCAAAATAACTCCTGGCGCTGTTGCAGCCCTGGTCGCAGCGGTAGGAAACGAACTACGCGAACTCAGCGCCGCATGTTCGCAGATTGCCTCCGACACCAAGGGCGTCATCGATGAATCGATGATCGATAAATATCACCAAGGCCGCATCGAAACCACGGGTTTTGATGTTGCTGATGCAACTTTAGATGGCGACATTTCCAAGGCGTTACTTGCCCTGCGAAGCGCTATCGCTACAGGTACAGATCCCGTAATGGTGACAAGTGCTATCGCCTCAGCCCTTCGCGGATTGGCAAAAGTTTCAGGGACCAATCGCGGAGCCAAATCTTTTGAACTTGCGGGAGTACTTGGAATGGCGCCGTGGCAGATTGATAAGGCCCGTCGTCAACTTTCTTCATGGACTCCTCGAGGAATCGCCACGGCGGTGGCAGCAATTGCCCAAGCTGATGCCGCCGTTAAAGGCGCGGCGGTGGACCCGATATACGCTCTAGAACGGGCAGTTTCGGAGATTGCTCGCGCTCGCTCGTAAGGGATCTGCTCAATTTGAGCCTCAAGGCACCTCGCTGGTAGCCTTCACCCTCTTGGGCGCAACCCACCAGGGTTGGCCATTTTCATGATCTAGGACAGGACAAGCGCACGTGGCAAATATCAAGTCGCAGATTAAGCGGATCAAGACCAATGAGAAGGCACGCCTTCGTAACAAGGCAGTGAGCTCATCCATCAAGACCGCTGTTCGCAAGTTCCGCGACGCAGTTACTGCCGGAGATAGCGCAAAGATCACTGCCGAACTTCGTAGCGCATCACAAGCACTGGATGTTGCAGTTGCTAAGGGCGTTCTTCACAAGAATGCAGCCGCCAACAAGAAGTCCAAGATGGCTAAGTCAGCTACAAAAGCTGGCGTTCGTTAATTTTCTCTTCACTCTAAAGCGAGGCTAGGTTCATGCCTGCAATTTCACTTGCTAAGGCACCGCAACCAGCTTCAACGGATCCGGCGCAGATTCGCAATTTTGCGATCATTGCTCACATCGATCACGGAAAATCCACACTTGCTGACCGCATGCTCGGAATCACTGAGGTAGTTGATCCTCGCAATATGCGTGCCCAATATTTGGACCGCATGGATATCGAACGCGAACGCGGAATCACGATTAAGTCTCAAGCGGTACGTCTTCCATGGCGATCAGGTATTGATGGCAAGGAATACATCCTGAACATGATCGACACTCCTGGACACGTGGACTTCACATACGAAGTTTCGCGCTCGCTCGCTGCAAGTGAAGGTGCAATCTTGCTGGTGGATTGTGCGCAGGGAATTGAAGCGCAGACTCTTGCAAACTTGTATTTGGCGATGGAGAACAACCTCAAGATTATTCCTGTTCTTAACAAGATTGATTTGCCTGCGGCGCAACCAGAAAAGTTTGCCGCAGAGTTAGCAAAACTTATTGGATGCGAACCTAGCGATTGTCTTCTTGTTTCTGGAAAGACTGGCGCGGGTGTTGCCGAACTTCTCGATCAGATTGTCGAACAAATCCCTGCGCCTCAAGGCGACGCCACTGCACCTGCACGTGCGCTGATCTTTGACTCTGTCTATGACGTGTATCGCGGAGTTGTTACTTACGTACGTGTGATCGACGGGCATCTTTCCTCTCGTGATCAAATTCAAATGTTTTCAACGGGCGTGCGGCACGAAATGCTCGAGGTCGGAGTAATTTCGCCAGAACCTGTTGCAAGTAAAGGTTTAGGTGTTGGCGAAGTTGGATATCTCATTACGGGTGTGAAAGATGTTCGCCAATCTCGCGTGGGAGATACTGTCAC
>CAIYRR010000051.1 GCA_903928745.1 uncultured Actinomycetes bacterium
GCTAATCCTCGGGCAAGAACTTCCTGGGACGCCCGATTAATGTCAGAAAACTTGGCTCCAGGTTTCACGGCAGCAAAACCAGCAAGTTGTGCTTCATAGACCAACATATATAAGGAACGTTGAGCAGGCGAAAACTTTCCATTGATAGGCAGGGTTCGGGTGATATCTGCTGTGTAGTAAGAATCCATTTCAACACCAGCATCAACAAGGATTAATTCACCTGGTCGCACTTCCCCATCATTCTTAATCCAATGAAGGACGCAAGCATGAGAGCCGGAGGCGGAAATAGTTGTATACCCAACATCATTTCCTTCAATACGTGCCCGACCAAAGAATGCTGCTTCAACAACACGCTCCCCCCGCTTTGTTGCAACAGCTGAAGGAAGTGCGCGGACAATGTCAGCAAATCCGCGTTCGGTGGAATCACATGCCGCCTGCATCTGCGCGATTTCGTATTCATCTTTTATAAGACGTTGTGCGGACACAAAAGTGGCAAATTCTTCTTCACGATCATGTTTCGCGACCTTCGAATCTAGATCAGCATCAAAGGTACGAAGAATCAAAGTTTCTTTCTTATCCGCTAACAACTCACTGACAGAATCCAGCGCACATGTTTTAATTTCATATCGGATTTCTGCCTCATCCAAAGTGAATCTACGGCCAACCCATAGTTCTCCGTAGCGAGCATCACGATAAAAAGCATCAGTTTCGCGTGAAGAGCGTGGATGAATGTAAAGAAGTGGTTGATGTCCAACGCCATTAGGTTCCATAATAAAAACTGCATCAGGCGAGGCTTCATCACCTTGCACTCCCGTGTAATAGGCAAAAGCAGTTTGCGGCCTGAAGCGATAATCACAATCAGCGTTCCTCGCTTTAAGTGATCCTGCTGGAATCACGAGTCGTACCCCAGGAAACGCAGCCGATAAAGCATCTCGTCGCGATACGCACCACGGCGCTACTTCGGTTGTTGTAATACCCATGAGTGGAGATGGGGCCCAACCAGTTTTCATAAAATCCGCGAAAACAGAAGGTGGTGCCACATCATGTGGACGTTTATGTGTTGCAGGAACTTCAGCCATAGACCTAGCGTACACAAAGGTCATTGGCTAGGGACAGCACTTTTACTCGTAAAAAATCAATCATTCTCTATTTCTTGCGGGTGTAAATCTCTAGGCTAAATCCATGAAAAGTCCTGCTTTATGGTTCGCTCGTCGCCGGAAAACAAAGATTTTTATCATTTTCATTCTCATCTTCTTGATTGTTGGCTCGCAGTTAGCAAAGAAATCCATGAATGCTTTAGAAAGTTTCGGCCCTAAGGAGATGTCGCAAGTTCCCAAAATTACACATCTTCCTTGGGATGTTGATCGTGTCTACGCGCTAACGCCATATCGATCCAATGTTGGTCATGATTACACCTACAAAGCATGGGATGGCGAGACTTGTAGAACACTCAATCATTACGGGAATTATGGTCATTTCAAGAACGGAAAGGCATACCGTTCACAACCAACTCCAGGAAACCCCAATATAAATCTTTACGCTCCATTCGATGGAGAATATTCGACTCGTGAAGAAGGAATAAACCCAAATAATCCTTCGAGTAAAGAAATTGGCTTGCAGATAATTATTAAAGCTAAATCCAATCCACACTGGATCGTAAGGCTCTATCACGCGGATGCGCTTCCAGGATTGAAACAGGGCGCTCAAGTGAAGTCCGGACAGTTAGTTGGAACAGTGGGCCCAATGGATCCAGTTCAAATTGCATATGAAGCAAACTTGGCAGGCGGAAAAGTTGTGTATCAATCAATTTTTGAACACATTACAACACAAGCCTTCGAGCCTTATGCAAAGTTAGGTTTTTCACCTGCCAGTTTTATTATTTCAAAAGAAGTAGCTGATACTAAGAATTATCAATGCGTGGGTCCTGGCGGTTATCAGTTGTATGTCTCAACCGGGCCCGTCGCATGTGGCACACCATGTGTGCGCCCAGGCTTTATCTATATACGCCCTGACCCTTTCTATGTTCCATCAGTGAAAGGCAACGTAGACAACTCTGGTGTTAATTAGTCTCACAGTCCAAAAAGATATAGAAAGAAACTTCTTCCTTTATACTGCGGTATCTGAATAATGCTTTATTAAGGATTCCATTGTCGCGATTTAAGAACGCGCACCCAGAACGTTATAAGTGGGTTGCCCTTACCAATACAACTTTGGGCATTTTGATGGCGACAATTAATTCATCGATCATCCTCATTTCACTTCCAGCAATTTTCATTGGCATCGGGATTAACCCTCTATCACCAGGGAATATCGGTTACTTACTCTGGTTGATGATGGGTTACATGTTGATTACCGCTGTTTTGGTTGTCAGCCTTGGGCGTCTTGGTGACATCATGGGGCGCGTCAAGATTTACAACTTTGGCTTCGCAGTCTTTACCGCCGCATCAGTCATCCTTGCTTTGGATCCATTCACGGGTAGTAAGGGTGCGCTTTGGCTTGTGATCTGGCGCTTGGTACAAGGTGTTGGTGGGGCAATGCTTTTCGCAAACTCCAGCGCAATCATTGTGGATGCTTTTCCCGCCAAACAACGTGGATTAGCAATGGGTATTAATCAAGTTGCTGCTATTGCTGGTTCATTTATCGGACTTATTGCAGGCGGACTGCTATCAGTTCTTGATTGGCGCTGGATCTTCTGGGTATCTGTCCCCTTTGGAATTCTTGGAACAGTGTGGGCATATCACAGCCTTCACGACAACGGGCGAAGGGCCGAAGCGAAGATTGACTGGATTGGAAATATTGTTTTTGCAATTGGCTTAACATCTTTACTCACGGGAATTGTTTATGGCATACAACCTTATGGAAGCAGCTCTATGGGATGGACATCACCAAGAGTTCTGACATTCCTAATTACTGGTGTTGTTTTTCTTGTTCTCTTTAATATTGTTGAACTAAGAGTGGCCCATCCAATGTTTAATTTGCGACTCTTTAAGATTCGCGCATTTGGCACGGGAAGTGCAGCAGGATTATTAGCAGCAACCGCCCGGGGTGGTTTGCAGTTCATGTTGATTATCTGGTTGCAAGGTATTTGGCTACCTCTTCACGGTTTTACTTACGAGCGCACTCCATTATGGGCCGGTATCTATATGTTGCCGATGACAATTGGTTTTCTTATTGCGGGACCATTAGCAGGATATTTATCTGATCGACATGGCGCGCGAATTCTCTCAACTGCAGGTCTTCTGGTCTTTGGAGGAAGTTTTATTGGTTTGCTCTTGATACCAACCAACTTCACTTATTGGGTATTTGCTGTACTTATCATTTTGAATGGAATCGGTGGCGGTTTATTTACTGCTCCAAATTCAACTGCCGTCATGAACAGTGTTCCACCTGACCAAAGAGGTGGTGCGGCTGGAATTCAAGCAGCGCTTATGAACTCAGGAATGGTTCTTTCCATGGGACTCTTCTTCTCTTTAATGATTATTGGTCTAGCGCGTTCGCTCCCTGAATCCTTGAAATCCGGACTCGCAAGCCAAGGCGTAAGTCCCACTTTGGCAGCAACGGTTGCTGCACTTCCTCCAGTAGCAACCCTCTTTTCATCATTGCTCGGATACAACCCACTTGCAACACTCTTGGGTTCACAAGTAAATGCAGGTGTAAGTACGGCTCAGTGGAATGTTCTCACTGGTAAAAACTTCTTCCCAGAAATGATCACAACTCCATTTCATGATGGCTTAAAGATCGTTTTCGGTATGGCATTTGCAATGTCAATACTCGCCGCAGTCTTTTCGATCTTCAGAGGAAAACGTTTTATTTACGATGAAGCTCTACCAATTTCACAGCACCCACATGAACATCTTCCAGATATGGCCTCTGCCGGGGGTGCAATCGTTGGAGAACCAGCCCTTGATGATGAAAGAGGCGCTCTCTAGCGGGTAACAACGCTCACCAATTAACCTGTAAACTTCCCCCACCACTTGGAGACGTCGCATAGCCCGGTCGAGTGCGCCTCACTGCTAATGAGGTAGGGGCCCTAAAGCCCCTCGGAGGTTCAAATCCTCTCGTCTCCGCTCTTTTTACTTCCGACTACATGAAGTGGAGCGCTCGTGGAAAACATCGAAGCATTCAACAATCACTTGCCTGTGAAGGTCCGCTTTGGTGAAGGTAGAGCTCTTTCACTTCCTGATGTAGTCGCTGAATGTGGCGCAACCAAAGTCTTCCTGATGGTGGATGAAGGAATTGAGAAATTCAATCCAGCTGCGAAGGCATGTGTGGATAATTTGAACGCTACCGCCGGTATAACGGTCACAACTTTTGAAAAGCCAGCTGGCGAACCAACAATCGATATGGTCGATGATGCGACAAAGGCTCTTGTTGCATCAGGTGCACAGGCGATTGTGGCACTCGGTGGTGGATCAGTTATTGATACAGCGAAAGCCGCACGACTTTGTGCTCAACTCGGTATTACATTCCGCGAATTCCAATCTCGCAAACCCGAATATCCAGTTCCAACAATTTCTTTGATTGCTATGCCAACATCTGCAGGTACGGGCTCTGAAGTTTCTGGTGGTTCGGTTATTTCCGATCCTGCGGCAGGCCGCAAAGCAGGTATTGCAAATGGAAACCTTCGCGCACAAGTTGCGATCGTTGACCCAGTTCTTACTTATTCAATGCCACCATCGATGACCGCAAACACAGGTATTGATGCGTTGGCTCAAGCAATTGCAGGCATCATCGCCAAGTGCAGCACGCCCATCGGCGATGCAATTGGATACGAGGCAATTCGCATGATGACGCCCGCACTTGTTGGTGCATATAAAGATGGAACCGATAAGGCCGCACGCGCAGGCATGGCTGCTGGTTCGATGATGGCTGGTCTAACAATGAATATTTCAGATTGCACAGCAGAGCATTCACTCGGTCAGGCAATCGGCGGTCTCAAGCATGTTCCCCACGGTCTGACGATTGGATTAGTTCTAGTTGAGACACTTACGCGCGAGGCCAAAGTGGTTCCGGCGAAAATGGAACGTGTTGCAGATGCTATGGGCGCCCCAGAAGATGGCAGTAAGGATGGTTCGCGCGCAGTGAAGGCAGTCCGTAGGATCCTTGCCGAACTCAACTTCCCTGTGCTTTCAAGCCTAGGTTTTGTTGAAGCAGATATTGATAACTTGGCTGATATCGCGTTAGGGGATTTCTTCATCACTCAGGCCCCAACGCCATGGAGTAAAGAAGAAGTTGTTGAAGCATTTATGTCAGCTCTCGCACTTGAGAGCCGGATGGCATAAAGCCCATCTAGCGATTCTGTAGCAGGGGGAGATATGTCTAAATCACCATTTCTTTACATGAAAGAGAACTCAAAGACAGTTCTTTGGAACGATTCTGCCGACCCAAAAGAGCTAAATGACGCTCTAAATTGGGGAATTGTTGGCGCGACATGTAATCCAGTAATTGCACTCACTGCGATTAAGGCCGATAAAGAACACTGGGTTTCACGCATTCAAGATTATGCAAAATCAAATCCAACACAAACGGATGATCAAATCGGCTGGGCAATGGTTAAAGAACTTTCAATAAATGCGGCGAAGTTGTTAGAGCCAGAGTTTGAGAACTACAACGGTCGCAATGGTCGACTCTCGATTCAGACAGACCCTCGTAATTTCCGAGATGCGAAGGCGCTCGCAGATCAAGCATTTGAGTTTTCAAAACTTGCAAAGAATATGATTGTAAAAATTCCAGTAACAAGTGAAGCGATATCTGCATTTGAAGATGCGACATACAGAGGCGTAAGTATCAATGCGACTGTTTCGTTCTCCGTTGCTCAAACTATTGCGGTGGCCGAAGCTGTTGAGCGCGGGTTAAGGCGACGCGAGGCAGAAGGGCTTGATATTTCTCAAATGGGACCTGTCTGCACAATCATGGTGGGGCGAGTTGATGATTGGGTAAAAGTATCGGCAGAAAAGAGTGGTGCAGAAATCGACCCGAGCATTATGGACTGGGCTGGTGTTGCAGTTTTCAGAAACGCTCACAAGATTTATAAAGAGCGCGGATATCGCACTCGCTTACTTTCGGCTGCATTTCGCAATCACATGCACTGGAGTGAAATCATCGGTGGAGACGCAGTCATCTCTCCTCCTTATAGTTGGCAGGTCCAGATTAATGAATCCGGGATCAAGCCAAACCTCAACAGTGTGGAAGAGCCGATTGCTTCACATATCTTGGAGCCAATGCTGGAGAAGCTTCCTGAATTTCGCAAAATGTACGAACCTGACGGTCTCAAGGTTGAAGAGTTCACAACTCTTGGGGCAACACTTCGGACCTTGCGCGGCTTTTTGCAATCAGTGAACGATCTTGAGGCTTTTGTGCGCGATGTGACAGTGCCTAACCCTGATAAGTGAGAGTTATTTCTCATAGCCAGTAAGTAATAGGTATAGGTAAGATTCAAACAATCAATGGGCGAACATGGGGAGAAGTCGTGGCTACTTTTCGAATTGCGATTGTTGGAGCAGGTCCCGCTGGATATTTTGCAGCGCAAGCGTTACAAAATAGTGCGACCGAAGATCTCGACTTTGCCATAGACATGTTTGAGCGACTACCTACTCCTTGGGGTCTTGTCCGCACTGGTGTTGCACCCGATCACCCAAAAATTAAAACCGTCGCCAAGGTTTTCGAGAAGATCGCAACTGCTGGCAATTTCCGCCTCTTTGGAAACGTTGAACTCGGTAGCGATATCACCGCAGGGCAATTGCAATCCCACTACGACGCGGTAGTTATTTCAACCGGATCTGCTCTAGGTAGAAAGCTAGGAATACCAGGAGAGGACCTGCCCGCATCACTTTCAGCGGCTGATTTTGTGCCTTGGTATAACTCCCACCCTGATTTTGCTGACCTTGAAGTGCCCTTGGATTGCGAAACTGCCGTAGTAATTGGCGCTGGAAACGTAGCGATGGACGTTGCACGAATGATGGCGCTCGAGCCATCCGAACTCGATTCAACTGATACAGCAGAGCATGCAATCGCTGCTTTGCGTAAGAGTTCGGTGCGAAACGTTTATTTGTGCGCTCGACGTGGACCAGAACATGCAGCTTTCACTTCACCTGAATTGCGCGAACTTCCAAAATTGGAACACACAAATGTTCTTATCAATAAAGATTTGGTGCTCGAGGCTCAAGGGCGCGTGGGCGACGAGGCGGAAAAAGATGTACGTAGCAACCTCGAAGCAATGGCGTTAATCGCTGACCTCGAGCCAAGTACTCATGAACGTACGATGCACCTTGAATTTTTCTTGGCGCCCTTGGAGATTCATGGGACTGATCGAGTTGAAGAAATCGTTTTCGGAATTAACAAAATCGTTAATGGTGAGATTGTTGCAACGGGTGAAACACGCACGATCAAGTGCGGACTTGTAGTTTCGGCAATTGGTTACCAAGCAGAATCTATTGACGGTGTTCCATATAAATCTGGCAAGGTTGCAAACACCGAAGGCCGAATTGATGGAACAAACATGTACACCGTTGGTTGGGCAAAGCGAGGCCCTTCTGGTGTTATCGGAACCAACAAGAGTGATGCCAGTGAAGTTATGAAGTTACTTGTTGCAGATCTTCCGGAACAACCAAAAGTTGCTGAAGATTTTGCACAATCACTTTCTGGTCACGTTGTTGTGACGCAAGCTGATTGGGAAAAGATTAATGCGGCAGAAGTTGCACAGGGTGAAGCAGTTGGAAAACCAAGAGTGAAAGGCGCGACTCGAAAAGAGTTATTCGGTCTCGCTGGTCTCTGATTTCTTTGGTGTTTGTTTGTGTAACTCTCTCCAAAGAATAATCATGATCAAGTTAAGAACAATTCCTACCGCAATTTCAAATGGAAGTTTCAAAGAAGGCGCGAAGCACCCAACCCAACGGAAGCAATACTTAACGGAATTATTCTCGCGTTCCTGCAAATTTCTTAGAACAACAAAAATAAAACTGCCATCAATCACCAACCACAAGAAAACAGCAAAACGAATTGTCTTGTGATATTTCTCTGGCTGATTTTCTGATTGCTTCTCTGTTTCCATTGGGCAAAAGTAAGGGGTACCCCTCCATTTTCGCAAAAATCCTTTCCCAGTAAACATTCAACCTTAAGTTGAGAGTCTCCTCATTTGATTCAATGCGAGTTACACCCGTGTAACCCAAGCGTAAAACTGCCGGCCATCATCATGGGTGAGTGGACCGGGTGATTATTCGGGGTACCACCACCCCCTGTTTTTGCTTGCTCGCAAGGGGTACCCCTCGGTATTTTTTGCACCTGGTCAGCGACCGCTGGCAGAAAACGCGTTTACCCGATAGATACGGCGCTTGAAAGACACCACGCCGCGGAAGATCGAGTAAATCTACCGAAATATCTCGAGAGGGATATCCCGGTAGCAGACGGGTGAAAGGTGGGGGTGAGCATGAAGGGTGGTCTATTGGAGCCTAAAACTGCTAACGCAATCCCCGCATCCGTGCTTGGAAACGGAAAGAAAAACTCCGAAACTCAAGAAGTTGTTCCAATGAACAATGTTGGAAACGAATTCTCCAACGAAGCTCATCGCGCTCTTCCAAAGGATGCAGTCCGCGATCTCGATTGCCTAGGACTTCGCTGGGATGAGAAAACATTAATCGTCGGCGCACCAGAGGAATCGTGGGCTGCCGTTCAAAAGCTTGCAGATTCGTTGAAAATCACAATCAAATTAGTTGCTGCCACCGCTGCCGAAATTCGCGAAGCAGTTTCACTTACAGAAACAATCGATAGCACCAAAGACGCATCCATTAATCTTCCAACAACTGAAGCAGGCGAAGCACCTATTTCGCACTTAGTACAACAAATTCTTGATCGCGCAGTTCTAGAGCGCGCAAGCGACTTGCACTTTGAAACATATAAAGATCACGCACTTGTTCGCGTACGCATCGACGGCCGCCTTCGCACACTCGCAGAGTTACCTGCACGTCTTGCTCCTGGAATTAGCAGCCGTATCAAAGTTCTTGCACAGATGAATATCGTCGAACGTCGTCGCCCACAAGATGGTCAATTCACAACAACGGTGGGCGATCGTCAAATCGATGTTCGTGTCGCATCTGTTGCAACAGTCTTCGGTGAAAAACTCGTTCTTCGTTTACTCGATGGTCGTCGCCCAAGTGTTGATTTGGAATCACTCGGAATGGGCAAAGTACAACTTGAAACTTTCTCCAAGATGATCAACGCAAACAATGGTTTAGTTCTTGTTGCAGGTCCAACTGGAAGCGGAAAGACAACAACACTTCACAGTGCACTTCGCGCCGTGGCTGTTTCACACAAGAACGTTGTAACTATTGAAGATCCAGTCGAGTACGTAGTTCCAGGCATCACGCAGATCCCAGTTCTTGAATCCAACAACTCCGGATTCGCAGTTCAACTTCGTGCTGTATTGCGTCAAGATCCAGACATCATCCTTGTTGGTGAAACTCGCGACGCCGAGACTGCACGCATCTCCGTACAGGCCGCTCTTACTGGCCACATGGTTTTCACTTCTATTCACGCAACCGATTCTGTTGGTGCGCTATACCGCCTTCTTCAGATGGATATCGAGCCACACCTTGTTGCTTCATCTGTACGTGGAGTTGTGTCACAGCGTCTGATTCGTAAGAACTGTCGTTTCTGTGTTGCCTCATATAAGCCAACAGCTCAAGAGTTGGTCACTTTGGAGTTCTACGGCTTCACGGCTAAGACACTCAACCGCGGAGTCGGCTGCACCCTTTGTGGTGGAAGCGGATACCGCGATCGCATTGCTGCTTATCAAATCTTGCCGATCACTGAGTCTCTAACTGAACTCATTGTTTCGCGCCCAGACCCACATGTTTTCCGCCGTCACGCCATGGAAGCCGGCATGACAACTATGGACCACGAAGCAATCCGCCTGGCATCTGAGGGAGTAACAACTCTTGAAGAAGCCCTGACGTTAATGGTGAGCAATGACTGAAGCATTTGATACAGACGTTCAATACAACCCTTCCACCGAGGGATCAATTGTGGTTGATGAAAAGATTGCAACAGCTTTCGCTCTTGCTCCAGCGAGCAAGAAGATCAAGTTCTCTATGCCTGCCAAAAAGGAAAAGGCAAAGACTCAGAACACATACAAGTACACAGGTATCGATGCAACAGGTGCCAAGAAGTCCGGCAAGATGAAGGCCACTGCTCACAGCGATGTGCAATTCAAACTGCAGGCAGAGGGCTTTACCGATCTTCAGATTCGCCTAGGCCAAGCTTGGTATGAATTGGAATTCGGCAAGACGGTTCCTGGTGATGTTCTCCTTCAGGTAACTCGTCAGCTAGCCTCATTTTCTGATGCCGGTATTTCAGCTGCACGTGGACTTTCAATTCTTGCTGGTACTACCGAGCATAAAAAGATGCGCGCGATTCTTGAAGAACTCGTTGTTGAAATTGAAGGTGGCTCAACACTTTCTGAATCTGTAGCTCGTCACCCACATGTTTTCCCTACCTATTACCCAACAATTCTTAGCGCAGCAGAGCGCAGTGGTGACCTTCCTGGCGCTCTTCGCACGCTTAACCTTTACCTAGAGCGCGATCTACGCTCAAAGCGCGCAGTTCGTTCTGCAATGACCTATCCAATCGTTTTGATTGCACTCACATTTGTTGCAGTCACAGTTCTATCAACTTTCGTACTTCCTAAGTTCGAGTCCTTCTTCTCATCCCTAGATGTGAAGTTGCCATTGACCACCCGCATGCTTCTTTCAAGCACACGCTTTGTCGGCACTTTCTGGTGGGCAATCGGACTTGGCATTGCAGCATTCTTCACAACCCTTGTTGTTATGTATCGCAACCCAAAGGGTCGCTACCTTCTCGATCGTGGCTTGATCTCGATGCCAGTATTTGGAAGCCTCGTACGCTTAGTTGCACTTGAGCGTTTCTGCCGCGTTCTTTCCACTCTTGTTAAGACCAACGTCCCATTGCCTGAAGCACTTGATTTGGCCGGTAAGTCCACAGCGAACAAGGTTTACGAGCGCACAATCGCCGAAGCCCGCGAACGCGTTCTTTCCGGTGAAGGCCTCGCTGGTCCATTGAGTGAATCAAAGATTTTCCCAGCTGCTGCAATCCAGATCTTGCGCGTAGGCGAAGAATCAGGCGAACTTGAATCACAACTTACTCAAGCAGCCAGCTACTACGCAGACGAGCTAGATCACCGCATGAAGAACTTCACTGCTCTTATTGAGCCAGTAACGCTTCTACTTCTCGGTGGCGGAGTTGGTTTCGTTGCAGTTGCCCTTGTTTCAGCTATGTACGGAATTTATAGTGGGGTCAAGGCGTGATTCAAAAAGACCGCGGAGACTCACTCGTAGAAGTCATCATCGCCACTGTAATCATGGCGTTGCTTGGCTCTGCGATTGTCGGAACGATTGCGATGGCGCAACCTCTTTCCGAGCGTTTCAACCAAACTGGAATAGCCCTTACCAAGTTGAGTACTGCTGCCCAGCAGATTCAGTTAGCAACCTTTAAAGATTGCACGACGACAAATAACCCATACCCATTTACTGACGGCGTAACTCCTGCTACGCCTTCAACAAATCTGATTGCTAATACAGACTTACCACTTGGTTTGGTTTCAACTTCATACAGCGCCAAGCTGGTTGGTCCTTCAGCTTGGAACAACTGGAGCGTTGTACCGACACTTCCTGCAGGATTGTCACTGAACTCTGCAAACGGAAAAATCACGGGTACGCCAACCGAGGAAGTAACCAAGTCTTATAAATTCACAGTTGCTAACAGTGATTCCAGCCAAAGTGTTTCTAAATCCATCAATCTCAGCACGATCACGGCGACCGTCAACGTTCCTAATGTTTCAGGAACTGGCGCGAGTGCAACTACGGCTTGGGTTGCTTGTAGTGCGTTGAGCCCAAATGATCCGCTCGGACTTCTTTCTTCAACAACCCAGCAGATTTCTTTAACAACAACGGTCGGTACTTTGCAAAAGACCCTGACAGTTATGAAGTCATCATGATGCAAAAAATCCGCCAATTTTGGTCCAGCGACGATTCTGGCCTCACACTTCTTGAAGTAATCATCTCATTGGTCATCACGGGATTCCTAGCTATCGGCCTTGTCCGCATTACTGGCATGAGCATGTCTGCAATGGCTTACACCCAAGCAACAACAGTGCAGGGCTCGAACTCTGCTTCCCTCAACGCAATCTTTAACAATGATCTAGTGCAAACTAATGGAGTAGTACTTCCATCCGCAGACTTCTCAAATTCAAATATGTGCATGACCTTGAGTAATACTTTGGTCAAGCCACTTCTTACATTAAGTACCCAGTCCAATATTTTGCCTACAAATGTAAGTTGGAATGCATCGACAAGCTCTGCGACGTTTACTTACAACGGGCCGCAGGTCGCACTAACAGCTAACCAATTAGTTGATATTTCTGGCATGACCAACACGTTGCTAAACCTCAATGGTCTGCCACTTGTTTCATCTACATCCCACACTTTTACTGTTCTATATCCAGCGGCAACTTCTGCTCTGCTAGGTACAGGCAATGAAGCAGAGACATCTGCTGCGGCTGCAGTGGTTTACAAATGGGTTGGATACGAACTCCACTCCAATGCGGCTACAGGTACGACCGATTTATGGCGCGTTCAATGTGCAACTCAAGGCTCAACACCGGATGCGAACGCACAGATTTTGCGCACTGGATTTGATCCAAATATCAATTGGTCAAGTGCTGTTCAGTGCACATCTGCATCCATGGCAACAGTCGCCTGCGCAAGAGACACACTTCTCAATGCAACAAACGGTAACGCGGTACCAGCGATTACTTTCACTGTCCCACCCACCGTTCCATCTACATCACCTCTATACCAACAGAATTCGCCCGTGTATCCCCAAGAAGTACTACTAGGAGCTAGGAGCTTGTCATGAAGCCAACAATGAAAACAGATCGCGGTGCCGCTCTCGGCCTCGTCCTCATCTTCATTACGATCTTGGGTGTTTGGATCGGTGCAATCTTCCTCGTTACCCAGGTAACCACTTCTGGCAACGCTGTTCTAGCCAAGCAAGCCGCTCAGACATCTGATGTCGCTAAAGCAACAGCTGCAGCTATCGCGCAACTCAAGCACGATCTCAGTGCTGGCTTGCCTGCTGCTGGTGTGCAGACAAACTGCAACCTTCCAACCACATCAGTCACAACGGTGACTGTGACATGTACTCCAATCGCCGTAACAAACGGAGCGACACCTGGTGCTGTTATCACTACAGCAACAACGGGATCCACACCCGGCGTTGATTTCGGTACACAAATTACTGGCCCATTTACTTTTGATAACTCAGTTCAAACACTCAGTAATTCACTTGTTGTTGATCAAGCTGCAAGCCTTAACCAAGCAGGTTGCGCACCTAACTGTTCTGCAAGTGGTTCTGTAACACCAAGTGCTCCAGCGCTAACAGGCACGGTTGGGACCCCATATATTTCCGCAATCAGCGTTGCTGGTGGAACCGCTCCATATTCCTTCACTAAGTCAGGCTCACTTCCAAGTGGTCTTACGATGAACCCAACAACAGGTGCCATCACAGGTACTCCAACAACTACAGGTCCATCAACATTGACGGTCACAGTTACAGATAACGACCTTTTAACTGGTTCAACTACTTTCACAATTGTTATCTCTGCAGCTGCAGCTGCTGATGTTGTTTCGGTGACTAAGCCTTCTGAACTTTCCACTTCAGGTCAGTGCTTCTCAAGCCGAGTCTCGGCATCTGGTGGTGTAGCCCCTTACACATTCTCAATAACTTCAGGATCACTCCCAACGGGATTGTCGATGTCATCATCAGGACAAATCAGTGGTACTCCTACCGCTGCCGGAACTTCTGTAACAGTGACTGCTAGAGATTCAAACGGCGTCACCGGAACTACAACCTTTAACATTGCGGTTGCTGCGGCAGTACAAACGCTTTCATTGACAGCGCCAACAAAGGGCCTCGACGCTTTTGTTAATCAACCTTATTCACTCAACGTAAGCGCAACAGGTGGAGTTGGAAGCCTAACTTTCAGTGCAGATAACTTGCCTGCTGGTCTGACGATGAGTAGTGGTGGATGGATTCATGGAACTCCAACCGTCACTACTAACGCAACAACGGTAAATGTTCATGTGACCGATTCAGGTTCACCAGCCGCTACTCGCGATGCATCATTCGTAATGACAAGCACAACTCTTGAATGGGTTGATAACTTGGCTCTAACTGCGAGCGTTCTTAAAGTTAAGGCAAACACTAAGTTCTCACTTGTACTCCCACTTATTAGCGGGTGGGGCACAAACACATTCACGGCTACAAGCTCAATGCCAGGCTGGGCCTCTTTGAATTCATCAACAGGTGTTATTAGCGGTACGGCTACTTCTTCATCTGGAACATATTCCTTCAATGTCACCGTAACTGACGGTAAGGGAAAGCAAGCCACAGCAAGTGCCACAATCACTGTTACTTCAAGTGGAACTTCAAGCAGCTTAGCTTTGTCACAACCAAGCACTGCGACAGGCATGGTCGGCGAATGGTTCCAAGCAGGGTATGGAGTCACTGGTGGAAACACGGTTTCAACATTCGCTCTTGCATCTGGCACCTTGCCTGCTGGACTAACCCTTAATCAAACAACAGGTGTGATTAGTGGTTCTCCTACCTCAAGTGGAACCTTCACCTCTTACATCAAAGTGACAGATACTTCAGGTAATTCGTCATCGTCTACCAAATTTACATTCACCATCAACACAGCATCATCATCACTCGCAATCTCAACGCCAACAACCGGAATCTCAGGTACCGCTGGTCAGTATTTCCAGAGTGAGATCGCCGCAGTCGGTGGAAGCGGAACTTATTCATATTCACTCACAAATGGTTCACTTCCAAGTGGACTTTCACTTTCGAGCACAACAGGTGCGATTTCAGGAACTCCTACATTGACCTCGAGCACCAATACCTACACAGGACTGACTGTCAGAGTGAGCGATGGAACATCTACTCGTACAACAAGTAGCTTCACAATCACAATTGTCGGAGCCACAAGCACTCTTGCAATCGTTACTCCAGTAGATGGCCTCAATGGCCTCGCCGGTAAGGCCTATCAGTTAGGAATTGCCTCAACGGGTGGTTCTTGTGGTTCGAAGTCCTACTCACTTATCGCTGGAACACTTCCAGTGGGTGTAACACTTTCGAGTTCAACTGGTGCGATTTCAGGGACCCTGACATCACTTACCAATGCGACTTATCCAGGATTGGTTGTAAAGGTTACTGATTCATCTACTTCACCTTCATCAACAGCCTCCACAAATCCATTCACCATAACTGTCACTTTCACTAATAACTTAACAATTATTAGTCCGCCAGCTGCTGCACTCAAGGCATCTACTAACCGTTCTTATCAATTAGGTTCTACTACTTCTGGTGGCGTGGGCTCAACAAGAATCTTCAGCTACTCATACAAAACAACAATTCCCGGTCTAGGTGATTCAACATCTGGAGTCCTCTCCGGAACACCTACCGCTACAGGTACGTATGACGTAACAGAATCTGTTACTGATAGCTACTCAACTGCTACTACCAGCTATTCGATCTTGATTACCGCCGGAACGGTGGCACCAAAGATCGATCACTGCTACCAGCAGGACAGTAAGTGCTCAACGGATGATGAAGGATTTAAGTACGATCACCAGAGCCAACATGAAGATTTCTATTGCGGTAGCGATGGAGACATTCATGGAACTATCCATTCAGGCAAATACGATGAAGTAGATGTTGATGCAATGAACCGCGTATTCAACCCAACTTCTGCAGATATCTCACGTGATCGCTATCTCCTGCCAGTATGGAGCAACAGCACCAAGACTTACAGTTACAGCACTTCGCGTTACAGCAATTGCCGTATCAGTTCTGGTCACATTCACGAAGAGATGGAAGATGGCGAAATTGAATTTGCTGGAACCCATGAATTGCTCGTCGACAACGACAACGCAGAATTCCATAACCAACATGCCACCATGGATACAAAGACCATGACATGTAAGTACACAAGTGGAATCCAAAGCCAGAGCCCATCAAAGCAAGCTGACTTCCACGGAACAACCGTGTACTTCAGCTCAGGTCTCCAACTCAAGCGTGGTTCGATGGATATTTGCGGACCTAACGTTGCCTACGGAACAAGCAAGGCAATCGTGATTCCTACGCCAACTCAAGCAAGCACTGCTAGTTCTAGAAAGGGATCAAGCCGCGCACCACAGGCTCTTTCCTCTGCAGTGAACTTCAATGTATATAAGTCAGCATCACTACACGTTGCTGGAAATGCTAATGCGCAGAACGCAAAGTTCTACCTTGAGCAAAATCCTTCAAACCCAAGTTACATAAGCGGCGGTTTGCTCGCAGCCGGTGCAACGCTGACCACTACGACAAAGTCGAACTTCCCTGCGCCAAACAGTCTTTATGCTGAAGGACGCGTGATACGACTTAACGTCACCAATAAGACAACGGGCGTTGTTACATCCAAGTTGGTCTACATCAATGACCAAAGCGGAAGTGCAACACCAGGCCGTCAAACATCAACATTCTTGGGATCCACTAAATGATTTCAAGAAAAGCAGCTCCCGCATCTGATGCGGGTATGACCTTGGTCGAGATCTTGGTGACCTTGGTAATTATGGGAATCCTGTCAGGAGTTGCGTATATCGGGCTTGCTCAAGCGCGTACCAACTCCACACAGAACGCCTGTAAGACTGCATACCAAGGTGTAATTCTTGCAGTTGCTGCCTATCAAAGCGATAACGGCGGCAACCTTCCTACAGCGATAACCGTCCCTGATGGGACTTCAGTTGTAGGGAGTTTGCAGAGTTTGTCATCAGGTGGGACTCAATATCTCAGCGACGGATTGGTTTCCTCATTCGCAGGCAACTTCTCCTTTGTTATGGGACCTGCATCAGCCAATTCACCGTTCACGGTATTGGTTTACGACAAGAACGGATCGCAGGTGGGCACCAATGCCCCAACTGCGTGTAGCGCCCTCAGCTAGAGGTACATCTAACAAAAAAGGAGCACGACAATGCTAAGCACACTTACTAAGCTCGTTCAGAAGCGAAAGGATTTGCGTAACTCTGGAGATTCCGGATTTACACTGATCGAATTGCTCGTAGTTATCTTGATCATCGGTATTTTGTCTGCCGTAGTAGTAGTTGCACTCTCTGGTACAAGCCAGGATGCAAAGGCCAAGGGTTGCGCACAGGACGCTTCAACTCTTTACAGCGCTATCGCTAACTACCAGACAACAGGTTCGACCCTTCCGGTACCAGCAGCCACCGAAACTGGCACAGCAGCCGCGCCTTTGCAGATTCCACTAGGTAATGGCACTAGTTCAACTTTGTTCTATCAGACAAAAATTTATGCAGCTTCTGAGCTAGCAGCACTCGTTCCTCAGTACATCTCAAAGATCCCTACTGATGTTTCTGTCTACTACCTTGAAGGCTCACAGACAACTTCTGCAGCAGTAACCGCTATTTCACCAACAGCAATCGCAGTTGGACCTACCTCAACCTGGGTGACGGATAACGCGAAGAGCGTTTGTACTCCAGCAGGTATCTAACACTCGCTAAAAAACTGAAATTAGAGGAGAATCCCAAGGGTGCACTTGGCTCCATCTAACCTTATTGGAACATGGATTGCTTTAGGTTTGGCATTCGGTTCCTTTGTCACAGTCCTTGTCGCTCGTGTACCCGGGCGACAGGGACTTGTGTCATTTTCACACTGTCCTTCATGTAATCACGCACTGGCAGCTAAAGACAATATTCCTGTTATCGGTTTCTTGTTATTGCGTGGAAAATGTCGTTACTGCAAGGCAAAGATTTCTTTGCGTTACCCATTAATTGAATTACTCACTCTTGCTTGCGTCATGATGCCAGTCTTAAAGTTTGAAGGCTGGTGGTTCGTATTAGCGTGGGTTAACTTTATTGTTTTGGGCATTGCTCTTGCACTTATTGATTTAGAGCATCATCGCTTACCGGATCGATTAACTGTTCCGCTATTTGTAATCTGTTTATTCCTATTAACAGGTGATGCGATAGCAAATGATCATCTGCATCGATTAACGATTGCGATTATCGGAGCATTCGCACTTTCTTTCTTTTATTTATTTGTAAATGTTGCATCGCGCGGTGGAATGGGAATGGGCGACGTAAAACTTGCACTCACAATTGGTTTGTTAACGGGTTACATAAGTTTTGCGACAGTGCTCGCTGCATCATTTGGTGCGTTCCTACTTGGAAGTGTTATTGGAATTGGAATGTTGGTAGTAAGTAGTGCAACAAGAAAGACAGCTGTGCCCTTTGGGCCCTTCATGATCATCGGTACATTTCTCACGCCATGGACGACCCAATATGTAGTGTCGATCCTCAACTTGGGACACTAGAAGTAGCAAATTAGGGGGTTGTATGGGTGCTAGCACCCCTGTACCCTTCTCAATGTGCGTCTTCCCCAAAGACGGCTGGTGCTGTTGTCGGCACTCGCCATTTCGCTCGTGGCTTCTGCCACCTCGATTTCCTATGCCCAGGTGCGTTTTGGGGCTTCTGTACCTTTAGCAGCAAATAATTCTTGGACAACTCAGAACGCGTCTTATGTTGCGCCAAAGAAGGTAGTTCAAACTCCTGCCAAGAAGGTAGTCGTTAATACCCAGACCACCCCAAAGAAATCGGTAGCTCTTAAAAAGAGTTCGGTAACTCTGGCGAAGAAAACGCTAAAGCCTGTTGTAGTTAAAAAGAAGGCCGTAGCCCTGAAGCCGGTTCCGGCACTTACTGGTGCCAACGCAGAACTTCTTCTACCGATTTCGCCTCCAATCGTAAAATCACCAGAGAAGGCAGTGGTTAACAGCCCAACAATGCCTCAGGTCGTTACGCCACAAACCACGCTTCCTTCTCAGGCACTTACACCACAGACAGCAACGCCTACTGTTCCTTCCCAAGATGTTGTCGCCTCGCCACTAACGCTGCCGAATACATCTTTGGCTGCGGCGCAACCTCGCGTTAAGTGTCCGATTCTTGGTGCCACTGTGAATGATCCGAGTACGAACATGACCCTTACCTGTGCCCCCTTTACAAAGATGGGTGCATTAACTCCCCCAGAAAATCGTTGGTCTTTTCTCTACCGCGATGCTGCGACCGTGCACACCTTGGTTACAGATGCGCTCGCGGCATACAACCGATCATTTCCTACCAAGGCAGATCAACAAGTTTATGAAACTAAAGTTACTTCCGATTTAGAATTCACCGCCTTTATAGATCTGCTCGTTGCAATGGATAAGAAAGCATTCCCTGGTTTCGCCGATATTTTAAGCCAACAGACTTCATTGAAGGATGCAATTAAACCGTGGGCGGATCAATTGGCTCAGCAACGATTCTTGCCGACAGAGAGTTTTAATCTCACTGGCGAAGGATTCATGATTTCTCTCGGCGCTAACCCAACTCTCGTGACTCAGGATATTTTCAATGCGCTCTTCTTAAAGTCGGAGCAACTGCGAGCATATGCGGACTTGGTTGACCACGATTACTGGCTTAATTTTTCAAACCCATCACTTGCGCAAATCACGCAGCGATTTATGTTTATTGATTCTCTGCTAAATATGTCGGTGTCTGATGCACAACATGCATATCTTGTTAAAGCACAAGGCAATGCAAAGACTATTTATCCAAGTTATGCATCGATGATTGATAAAGGTCAAACAATCGATCAAATCATGGCACCTTGGGTAAGCCACTTTGCTGATCAACTTGAGTTGTATCGCGGCGGTATTAATCCAATTCAAGAGCGCACTCTTATTCAGATTGCTATAACTCCTCCGGCATCTATTGCCGAGTTTGATACGATCATTTCTCGTGATCCACGATGGGCAGCCACGACAAAGGCAAAGGCTGCGGCAAATGGGAAGCCTTCGTACTGAACAACACTTAGTGCAACCCCTTTATAGTGAAAATCTAACCCCCTCAATTCACCCGAGAAGGGTTTAACTCACCCCAAGGTCGGACTTAGCGTTCGCAGGGTGAGAAGCACAAAGGATATTTCCGTTAAAGGGGTGGCGCCACTCTTGGTGACATGTCTATCAGCGGGCTTTATCTTTCTTGGAATTGGAAGCGTGCAAGCAGCAGGAACTTCCACGAGGCCATTTCGAGGCATAAATGTTGTAGCGCCATCTACTGGAGCGGCTAATCTCAAAGCCGCACAAGTGAGTGGCGTGTGCACGAAACTTGGTGACACTGTTGTGAACCCTAGTACTGGTGAGACATTCACTTGCTCAGTGTTTACAAATCTTGGTAGTTACAAAGGAGCCAGTATTCAATGGCGCTGGTCATTGCTTTATACAGATAAGAATTTAGTTCATAAATTGGTTCTCGACTCACTCAATGCTTATGACCGAACATTTGGCAGCAAAGCAGATCAACAAAAGTACGAGACGCAAATAACTTCAAACTTAGAATTAGGCGCCTTCGTCAACCTATTGGTAACTATGTCGAAACAAACCTTCCCAGGATTTGCAGACTTGCTTAGCCAAGACTGCACATTGCTCGACGTTGTCTCCCCGTGGGCCGCTCAACTCGCTGATGCCCGATCATTACCGGCAGAATCTTTTAATCAAGCTGGTGAAGGGTTTCTCCTAGCACTAGGTACCGGCTCAGTCACCGTGAACCAAAGCATTTTTGACACTCTTTTCTTGAAATCTGAATCTCTCCGCACATATGCCGATTCGGTTGACCATGATTACTGGCTTAATTTTTCTAACCCATCTCAAGCGCAAATTACACAGCGTTTTATCTTTATTGACTCTTTACTGATGATGTCAGAGGCGGATGCAAAAGCAACCTATTTAAAGAAGGTTCAGGCAAATGCTAAGAACATCTATCCGAAGTTTGCATCAGGCGTCGATAAAGGTCAGACGATCGATCAATTGATGGCACCCTTGGTTGCGCATTTTGTTTCTCAATTAGAGCTCTATAAGGGCGCTATTAACCCAATTCAAGAGAAAACTTTGATTCAAGTAGCGATTTCTCCACCAGTTTCCATGGCCGAATTCGATGCGATTATTGCCCACGACCCCCGTTGGGCGGCAACTACGAAGGCCAAGATGGCCACCTCCAGCAAGCCATCGTTTTAGTTTAGAGCGCTACTTTCCCGCTATAAATATGGGGTTTTGCGGGCATGAACTGCTGGTAAAGTTCGGCGTTCGGCAAAATCGGCAAAATCGGCAAAAAAGGCGCCCGTAGCTCAACGGATAGAGCATCTGACTACGGATCAGAAGGTTAGGGGTTCGAATCCCTTCGGGCGCACTTAGTTTATAAAGTTAAGATTTAAACGCTTCAAATACCGCAGCAATTACATTTGCCCCAGCATCTTCATTGCCTTGTGCGCGCTCGCCAATCCATCCGGCACGTCCATGTTTTGGAGCCATTGCTGCTGTTGCTGTTGCTCCTGCGCGAGCGGCAATAGCTGCGGCGTTGAGTCCAGATTTCAAATCAGATGCGCTCTTGAGCGCTTCTGATGCAGGGTGCAGTGAGTCAAGAAGTGTGCGCTCTCCAAGTTGGGCTTTACCTCGTGCAGCAATTCCCTCATATGCAGCAGTGACAGCGAGCTGTGTATTTGTGAATCCATCAGCATCGGTTACTGCAGCGGCTGCGCGGATAAACCCCGTAGCAAAAAGTGTTCCGAATGTAGATGGCGCAAATTTGGCAATCTCGCGACCCACCAACATCAGATCAGCCTTAAGGTCACCAGTTGCTCCGGCTGCCCCAGCGCGCAAACCTTTGGCAATGTTTCCTGCAGTGATACCTAGATCGCCGTCTCCTGCTACAGAATCCAATTCCTCAAATTTCTTTGAGTTTGCCTCAAGAGCAACTGCAGCTAATTCGAGGGAATCAGTAAATGCACTCATGCTTGTGTAAAGAATGGGGTGTGAACAGGAGTGTTGATGTAGCCCAGTAGTTCGTCGTCAACGCGAATAACGCTGATGGATGCACCAGCCATTTCAAGTGAAGTTGCGAATTCTCCGACGTAGGCGCGGGCAACATCCACACCGTAACCGGTGAGGACTTTCTTTGCGTGGCGATACATGATGTATAGCTCTTCAGGAGGCGTTGCTCCGAGGCTATTCATCAATACACAAACTTTTTCGCCTGGCTTCAAATCCAAATCATTCTTGATTGCGGTGAGCAATTCTTCAGTGATTTGATCAGCGGTTTCCAGTTTGCTCTTGCGGATTCCTGGTTCGCCATGAATACCCATGCCGATTTCCATCTCTCCTGTGAGAACTTCAAATGTTGGGTGACCAACGGCAGGAAGAGTTACTGGACTAAGAGCAAGACCCATTGTGCGAGTTTGAGTGGCTGCTCTCTTTGTTATGGCAACGACTTCATCCAGGGATAGACCTTTTGCCGCTGCAGCTCCGGCAATTTTGTAGAGGAAGAAGATTCCGGCAATTCCGCGACGTCGACCTTCTTCGCCCTTTGGAGCGGATGCAACATCGTCGGCACCAAGAACGGTTTCAACGCGGATACCTTCGGCAGCGGCAAGTTCGGCTGCGAAATCGAAGTTGAAGACATCCCCGCCGTAGTTTCCATATATATAGAGGACTCCAGCGCCTGAATCAACCTGCTTTGTGACGGCAAGCATTTGTTCGGCAGTTGGACTCTGGAAAACGTCGCCTACGGCAACGCCATCGAGCATGCCTTTACCGACATAACCCAAGAAGAGAGGAAGGTGACCAGAGCCACCACCTGTTGCGATGCCAACTTTCCCAGCAACTGGGGCATCAGCGCGGGTTAGGGCGTGGTTATCCCCACCAACTGCCTTGAGTTGATGCGGATATGCCTCAAGGATCCCCTCGAGCATTTCGTTGACGAATTCAGTAGGAACGTTCAGAATCTTTTGCATGGCTTAACCCTACTCTCATGGAAGTTAACGTTTTATCACATATGTCCAACGTAACTTTACCTAATTTAACGAAACTATTGACCAATTTTGTTAAAACAGAATATATTCCTGCTTACCATAGGGGTCAATCCCTACCTCTCGTCAGAATCCATTAATAAAGGAGCACGTATGAAGAAGTACAAAGTTGTAGCAGTTGTTGCTGCTACTGCGCTTTTGATGTCAGTTGGCTTTAGTACTAGCCAAGCTGCAGCAAAGAAGCGTTATGTAGTCTCCGTTAAGTTGATTGGTGTCGGCTGGTTCGACAACATGGATAAGGGCATTAAGGCATGGGCCAAGGCCAAGAAAATTGACGCAACAATGACTGGTGCAACAGATGCATCACCAGAAAAGCAGTCAAAGATGGTTGAAGATCTCATTGCTCAGAAAGTAACTGGAATTGGAATTGTTCCTAACGACGTAGCTTCAATCGATGGTGTTATTGCAAAGGCCAAGAAGGCCGGTATCAAGGTTGTAACTCACGAAGCATCAGGAATCAAGAATGCTGATGCAGATATCGAAGCATTCAATAACTCCGCTTACGGCGCAGTTATGATGGACAACTTGGCAGCATGCATGGGCAGCAGCGGACAGTACGCTGCATTTGTTGGAACACTTACAAACGGTAGCCACAACGAATGGGTTGCAGGCGCACTTGCCGAGGCAAAGAAGAAGTTCCCTAACGTCACACGCGTTGGAGATCCTTTTGAGTCCAAGGAAGATGCAGATGTTGCATACAACAAGACAAAGGAACTCCTCAAGCAATACCCAGATCTCAAGGGTATTGAAGGCTCATCAGCTAACGACGTAGTCGGAATCGGCCGCGCCGTTGAAGAACTTGGCCTAAATGACAAGGTCTGCGTAATGGGTACATCAATTCCTTCAATGACAAGCAAGTACTTGGCTACCGGAGCGATCGACAAGATCTTCTTCTGGGATTCAGCACTTGCAGGTCAAGCAATGTTGAACATGCTTGAAGTTCTTAATAAGGGCGGAAAGATCACAGCTGGTATGGACCTTAAGGTCGCTGGCTACAACAAGCTTGTAAAGATCCCTGGAACATCCAAGGGTTGGGCAGGCGCAGCTTGGGTTATTGTTGATAAAAACAACATGGCTAAGTACAAGATCTAACGATCAAGTAAAAACAGCTTGAAAAGAGTGGGGCGCGGGAAACCGCGCCCC
>CAIYRR010000052.1 GCA_903928745.1 uncultured Actinomycetes bacterium
AGAGCGTATGCATACTTATGTGTATCAGCGCTAATGCTTGTCACTCCAGGAACTCGAAAATCCCATGGAGTTACATCAATTCCGTTGGCTTCGATCCAAGGCAGAATGAATCCGCCGAGACATCCGTCTACGTGTAAACCGATTCCATGTTTGAGCGCGAGCTGTCCGATCTCGGTGATGGGATCAATCAGTCCGTGCGCGTAATTTCCTGCAGAGCCCACTAATGCAATCGTGTTTTCATCGATAAGTTCTTCCATTTTCGCAAGATCAACAAGGTGATCAGCGCCAAGTGGTGCATGGCGCATTTCAATGCCAAGCCAATGCGCGCCTTTGTCGAGAGCCACGTGTGCAGTAGCGGGAATCACGACATTGGGTTTGGTGACTCCCCGTTCGCGAGAGGCTTGCTCACGGTATGTATACAGGGCGGTTATTAAACTTTCACTTCCACCGCTTGTAACGACGCCGCATGCATCACTTTCAGGTCCTGAACCGTGCAGCATGTCCAACGCCATTGCGATTATTTCGGCTTCAAATTTAGTAGCTGATGGATACATATCCCTTTGCAAAACATTCACGTGGGCAAACTCCTCGAACACTTCACTTAATAAGTGATAGTGATCGTGATCTCCACTATAAAGAGATCCAGAAACTCGACCATCATCGCCGACAGCATCTTCACGCTTTGAAAAATTTCGCACTTCAGCAATGACCTCGGAGGCGGGTCGCCCATTTTCTGGTATTACTGAGTTCGTTTTCGTTGAATTGCGATAGGGGTACAACTCATCCAACATCGAATCCATACCGTTGGTCTCTTCTGACATCTATTAACCCCTAGTCCTCATCGTAATAATCTACTTTCGCACAACGACTCTTGAAATACAACGTAGCCAAGAATAGGGTCAGCAGAGAATATTCGAGAGGTTCCCGCGGCCAATGAAGGCAATTACAAGATCACGACAATGGTGGTTACATGTAGGTCAGATACTGTTGCTTCTTCTGTTGATCGCTGTATACGGCGTTTTTACACTCTTTTTTAGTGGTGAATTCCTAATAATTGTTAAAGGAAAAGTTCTCTTACCGATATTTCTACTCCTCTTAACTCTCGCAACACTAGGAAGCGTCATTGGCAAGTGGCATAAACCCGGAAAAAATCCTCAGAAGATATTTCAGATTTTATGGTCGATCATTTCCATTGCGATGGTTTTCCCAATTGTCAGCGCAGGAAGAACTCTTTCACTGGGCGCCATGGGGTCAGTTCCTACTGTCGCCATCGCGATTCTTGCATTGCCTTTCCTTGGGTATGCACTTTTCTTTTTGATGAATGGTGCACTGACTCTTTTAAGTTTGGCTAATCGAAAGTCACGAACAATGACCCGCGGATCTGTCGCCTTGGGCATTCCCTTTGTGATTCTTTTCGTAGCCTTTGGGTTTATCGCTGCATCATGGTCGCCGCAATGGAGTGCAGGAGTAGAACATTCGAAATTATTCAATTCTGGCGATGAGACCGGACGCGGATATCGAATTCCCTCAATGCTTGTGTTACCTGGAGACAATATCCTTGCTTTTGCAGAGTCACGTCAGGCGGCGATGAGCGATCTGATGGACATCAATATTGTTCTCAAACGTAGTGCCGATGGCGGATTGACTTGGAAACCATTGCAAGTTCTGGAGGACCAAGGTAAACACACAGTCCATAATCCAACTGCGCTTTATGATTCAACAACAGAGGAAGTTTGGTTAGCCTTTTGTGTTGATTACCTAACGATGTATGTAACAAGTAGCGACGACAAAGGGGTGAATTGGTCTTCACCTGTGAATCTTTCGAAGACTCTTCCATCGTCATCCACTGCACATTGCGCAACAGGCCCCGGAAGTGGAATCCAACTTTCATCAGGGCGATTGGTTTTCCCAGTAAATACGGATCATCCTCGAGCGTTGTACAGCGATAACCATGGCGCAACATGGAAAGTCGGTGGCGCAATTGATGCAGGAGAAGAGCCGCAGATGTACACCAAGGCAGATGGGACCTTGTGCGCCAATTTGCGGAATGGATTAGGTAAGGCGCGAATTGTTACTTGTAGCGCCAATGCTGGATCTTCCTGGGAGAAGACTTCCTTGGATATGAACCTGAAGGATGCCGGTACGCAAGCAGCCATAACTCGCGATTTGCAAGGAGGACTCCTCTTTTCAAATCCGGCTGCGGGTTATCGAGCAGAGATGACGCTGCGAATGAGCAGTGATGACGGCGCTACCTGGCCCTACTCAAAATTGTTGTACAAAGGTGCTGCTGGTTATTCGCAGATTGGCGTACTTTCTGACGGCACGGTCTTGGTACTTTTTGAAACAGGGCGTTACGACCTACGTGAATCAATCACATTAGCGCGACTGAAGTTGGGGGCAACGTGAGATGGGATATTCATTCACAGGCAAAGTTTTTGTCATCACCGGTGGCGCAGGTGGGATCGGATCGCATTTAGCGCGTGAATTCGCTGCTAAAGGAGCGCAACTTGTTTTGATTTCTCGGAACAAAGAGAAACTTGCCGAGATCATCTCCTCACTACCTGGCTCCAATCACTTGTCCATAGCTTGCGATCTCACCGATAGAAATGAAATCAAGAATTGCATCAAAATCATCGATGAAAAATACGGGCACATTGATGTGCTTATTCCTAATGCGGCAATTACAACGACCGATCGATTCGATGTACGAAGTGTTGAAAGCATTGAGCGCGAGCTAGATATTAATTTAGTTGCTCCTTTGATTTTCATCCGCAGTGCAATTCCTCTCTTGAAGAAAGCAACTGACCCTCGAATCATCACAACAGGATCCCTCGGCGGGATATTTCCACTTGGCGAGACACCGATGTACACGGCATCCAAATTTGGCCTGCGTGGCGCAATGCTTTCTATGAGTTTGGACTTAGCAGGTAAAGGAATTAAGGCCGGATCTGTTCTGCCTTCCGCTACCGATACTCCAATGCTTCATCGTGAGGCGATAGAAGGTGGTAATTCATTACAGTTTATGGATCCACCTCAGAGTACGCAGGATGTTGTGAAATCTTTTTACAAAATGCTAGATAAACCACGTTTTGAAATCTACCCAAAAACAAGCGAGTCTTGGTTGGTAAAAATTGCCCTTCTCATTCCTAATCAATTGCCTCGATTGATGCCTCTCTTTAGAGGTAGCGGAGAAAAGGGTCATAAGAAATACCTAAAGGAGCTCGAACAGCGTGGGATAGCGAGAAAGACAGATGAGGGATGGGAATACGTCGAGTAACCCTAAATTTCACTTCTGAGTTTGGATGAAGCTAATTCTGCGTAAACATCTGGTCGACTAGTTTTTAACCTGCGTCCGTAAATAGTGCCGCCTACAGCAATAATGAGAAGTAGGAAAGGAACCAGGTTTACAGCTTTGCTACTACTGCCCGTGAGAGTGTTGTAATGCATTGCGGCCAAAACAAAGGCGATCACCAAGCCGACAAAACCAATGATTGGCGCAATTACCCCTTGCCATATCTTCCTATCTGGTCGCTTCCAGAAGAATGCAACAACAGAAAGAGAGGCCATGGCTTGAAGTGCAACGATTCCTAGGGTTCCAACTGCGATAAGGCTTGCCGCATACACGGTGTAAGGGTCGGCACCGCTAATAGCAAAACCGACTGCCGAAACAATCGCTACACCTGTTATCGCAAGACTGGCGATGTGGGGACTGAAATGATGTTTGTGATGGTGTCCAAATCTTTTTGGCATGATGGATTCACGACCAAGAGCAAAGAGATATCGACTCGCAGCGTTATGGATCGCTGAGTATCCAGCTAAAACGCTCGTGCAGAGCAAGACTGCGGTTAAATCAAAGAGAATTGTCCCGCCATATTGTTGAACAAGATTGAGAACGAAAAGACCACCATCTTTTTTAGAAAGTGCGCGCACTCGATCGATTCCGACAGAACCAATGATGATCCATGTTGAAAGGACATAGAAGATTCCTACCGTCGAGACTGCAATGTAAGTCGCACGAGGAATACTTCGCTCTGGATCTTTAGTCTCTTCCCCATAGAGCGCTGCTGATTCAAATCCAATGAAACTTGTGAAGGCAAAAAGCATTGCGATTCCGATGGGACCAGAAGTGATTTGTGTATGAGTAAATGATGCGGGTGGAAATGCCGCGAAGTTTTTCTTGGCTAGAACAAGTCCCTCGAAAACAAAAAGGATCGCGAATTCTGCCATCATAAAAAACCCAACGACCTTCGCGGACATTTCGACAGATCTGTATCCAAGGATTGCAACCAGAGCAATCCCGATTCCTGTGAAAACGTACCAAGGAATATCTACTGCTACCGCAGATAAAATAAGTTGCTGCATGAAATAGCCGAATGCACCAGCCAGACCGCACGCCTGAGCTGTGTAAGCAGCCAGGGCTACATATGCCGAACCAACGCCGACAGGTTTTGTAAGACTTCGCGCGATGTAGGTATAGAACGCACCAGTATTTATGACCTTGCGGCTCATCGCGGCATAGCCGACAGAGAAACAGAGCAGAACAAGTGTTGCTAATAAGAATGCAGCAGGGAGTCCGCCACCGTTTCCATAGACAAGGGCTAGAGGAACATTTCCGACCATTGCAGCCATTGGGGCGGCTGCTGCAATTACGAGAAAGACGACGCGACGAGTAGTTAGATTCGGGCGCTCTGATGCTTTATCTGTAGCGATGGTGTGCTCCTGTCGTGTTGGGCAACCATACAAAGTGTGGTCAGAGAAGTCATCAGTTTCACCCCTCATTCACTAAGTACTACAGAGTTCGCGCTCTTTCATATTGAATTGGTACGGAAATCTTGACCCCAAGTTTCTCGGCGGCCATTTGTGCCCAGTGAGGATTGCGCAACATTTCGCGCCCTAACATGACGGCATCTGCTTTACCTGAGGCAACAATTTCTTGTGCTAATTCAGGTTGCCAGATCATGCCGACCGCTGAAGTCATTATCTGTGCCTGAGAGCGGATGCTTTCAGAGAAGGGAACTTGATATCCCGGTCCTGGCTTAATTGGAGCGTTGTGGACGTTTCCTCCTGATGAAACATCAATGAGGTCGACGCCAAGGATTTTGAATTCTCTGCACAGGGCAATCGATTCTTCAATTGTCCATCCGCCTTCTACCCAATCCGATGCGGAGATACGAACAAAGAGAGGTGTGCCAGTTGGAATGGCATCGCGAACGGCTTTGGTGGTTTCGAGTAAAAAACGTGTTCTATTTTCAAACGAGCCACCGTATTCGTCAGTGCGATCATTTGAAAGTGGTGAATAGAATTGATGGAACAAATATCCGTGTGCCGCGTGTAATTCAATAACATCAAAGCCTGCTTCAACCGCACGCGTAGCAGCCTGGGCGAAAGATTTTGTTAAGGAGTGAATCTCCTCAATCGTGAGCGCACGTGGAGTTGGCATACCGTGATAGGCGGTTGCACTCGCACTCACTGTTTCCCATCCGCCTTCTTCTGCCGTTGCAAAGGGATGATCTGCGCCGGGTCTTGTTGTTGAACCTTTGCGACCTGCATGGGCCAATTGAATTCCCATGTGTGTACCCATTGCATGGGCAAATGCAGTAATGGGTTTGAACGCAGCAACCTGCTCGTCGTTCCAAATTCCAGGACAACCGATAGAAATTCTGCCTTCAGGTACTACTCCAGTTGCTTCCATGAATATAAGACCTGATCCACCAGTAGCGAATGCACCGTGATGAACGCGATGCCATTGGCCAACCACCCCAGCATCTGAGGAGTACATACACATGGGACTCACCCAAACGCGATTTGAAAGGATTAGCTGTCGAATTGCAATCGGATCAAAAAGTTGAGGTGTCATAGGAACTATTGTGTTACAGATTTACTCAACTCCCAAAATGGCCCACTTCATAATTGATGTTTGTTAGAGTTCTGGTCATGACTTTGAGACGTAGAACGCCACATATCAAGCTAAACCTCACGTTATTGGTGGGGATTTTTGCGCTCGGCTTGTTATCTATGCCGCCGGCCGGGGCTCACTCATCGATTGTCTCAAGCAGCCCCGCAAGTGATGAAACCTTAATGTCATTGCCAAATCGTGTTCAGATTACTTTTGATGAACCCCTCATGGTGATGGGCAGCGCTAAGACCAACGTCTTGCAAGTGCTCGATACAAAAGGTGAACAAATTGATACAGGAAATTCCACAACCTCCGGATCGGTGCTTTCTGTAGATATAACTGATCAAGGCCAAACGGGCACTTTTACCGTTTCCTTCCGTGTGGTGTCTAGCGATGGACATCCCGCTGAGGGCTCATACAATTTCAAAGTAGATCCCTCTTCGTCAGCGCAGGTCACTGCTACTGAAAAACCCAAGGTGGTTTCGCATGCCCACCAAGAAAGTTTTTGGGTACAACATCAGGATCACATTCTTCTTATTGTTGCCGGATTGGTATTTATAGGAATTTGGGCTGAATTCGACAGGCGTAGGAAACTTTCGGAGTAATACTTTCATTCAGGTGATTTTCTGATTATCTTTACGTCATGCCACATCCCGATGAAGGTTTTGAAGAGAGAGTCTCTCGAGTTCGCGAGATCATTGCCAACCACAATCTAGAGTCCATCGTTCTGCGGAGAAACCCAAATCTCGCATGGTTTATTGGTGGGCGAGTTCATGTGCCAAGTGCAATTGACCTTGCGTGTTTTGACTTAATCGTCACTTTGGATTCAGTCACAGTGGTGACAAATGCGATTGAAGCGCCAAGACTTATCGCCGAAGAATTGCCTAACACCATCACAGTGAATGTGATTGCCTGGTGGGAAGGACGCGATGCACAATTGCCAGATGGAGAAAGAGTAGGAACTGATCAACCAAGTGGTAAACGAAAAGATGTTTCTCTCGATATCGAAATAGCCCGAGGATCCCTGACTTCATTTGATGCACATAGGTTGGAAAAAATTTCCGCCGATGCCGCAAGAGCACTAGGCATGGCGATGAAAGAGGTCATCTACGGTGATCGCGAAATAGATGTTGCGGGTCGAATTACGCAAGCTCTATGGCAAAGTAATTTGGAGCCTGTATTTCTTGGAGTAGCAGGGGAGGGACGGTGTTACACAATTCGCCATCCTCTGCCAACTTCTGAAGTTATCGGCGGGAGAGTTATTGCATCTATCTGCGCTCGCAGAAAAGGGTTAATCGCCTCCGCCACACGAATTGTTACTTTTGGGCCGCAAAACGAGGCCGCACTTGGCATGTATGAGAATTTATTGGGCGTTGAAGATGCACTCCTGGGCGCCACAATTGTCGGTTCGCCCTTCAAGAAAGTGATCGAAGCTGCCCAAGTGGCATATCCAGCCTTCGGATTTGATGCAGATGAATGGACGCGCCACCACCAAGGCGGACCCACGGGGTACCTGCCGCGGGATTGGCCCGCCACTCAATTTTCAGAGCGTGTGATCGCGCAGAATCAGCCTGTTGCATGGAATCCGACGGGTTCAGGCTGGAAAGTGGAGGACACATGGCTTGTGGGAAGCGATGGCCCTACCTTGCTGACTGCTGATTCGGCCTGGCCGTCTCACATGTACAACTCCAGAACACGCCCAGGCATCCTCAAGCGGTAAGACCACTTGGCATTGGGGTTTATCACAAGTAGGTAACAATCTAGAATTTTACGCGTTTTCATTGACTCAGAGCCCTACTTGGTGGCACCCTCCTCCAAAAGAGGTCAAACCACCGGGGGTCAATTTGAGCAAAGTCGCTCTTGTCGCGCTAGCGCGTCCTACCTTCGACCTCGAATGTGCCCAAGCAAATTTTGATGGCGCCAAGGAACTTTTACGTACTTTAGGTGCGCAAGTGGTCGGACCAGTAGAACTCGTGATGACTCCCGAGGATGTATCTGCGATTACGTTGCCTGATGTAGATCTCCACATACTCTTTATGGCTTCCTTCTCTGATGCATCACCCGCAGTTGAAGTATTTGGAAAAGTTAAAGGACCGATTCTTTTGTGGTCAATGCGCGAACCGGGAGAAGTTGGGGAGCGACTTAAATTAAATTCAATGTGCGGTGCAAACTTGGCAGCACATGCATTAATGGATGCAGGACAGAGCGTTCGTCACTTACATGGAAATGCACATGAGCCAGCAGTGAAAGAAGCTCTCATTCGCGCACTCGCTGGCGAATTACCAACGGCGCTCGCACCAGAAAATCATGTACGCGAGCTCGGCGATATTGAGAAAACTAATTTGGCGCTCGCGAAACTTGCAGGAATGCGCATTGGAACAATTGGCGAAGCACCTGTTGGATTTACTCCATGCGTATTTGATGGTCCGAAATTGAAAGAACTTTTTGGCTTGGACATCATGCCGATTTCTATCGAGGGTGCATTTGCGCGAATTGCGAAAGTTCCTGCAAGTGAAAGTGTTGCAGCAAATTCGCGTGCGATTGAAGCACAAGGATCACTCGCATCAGTTAATCAAGAACAAGCAACGAAAGTCGCAAGTGTTGAAGTTGCACTTGATGAATGGCGAGATGAAGAGGCTCTAGATGCAATCGCAGTTCGCTGCTGGCCAGAATTTCCAACAGAACTCGGTGCGTGTGTGTGTTCGGCGCTGGGTCGCCTTTCTGATCGTGGCACAGTCACTACATGCGAGCGAGATGTACTGGGCGCAGTAACAATGTTGGTGTGTGAAGTTCTCGGTTCAGATGAAAACTATTTGGTTGACATTGTCGACCTTCAAGAAGAAGAGAACATTCTCAGACTTTGGCATTGCGGTTCGGCAGCTACAAAATTAGCGGCAGACCCAACAGATGCAACGCAATTTACTCACTGCAATCGACGCCTAGGCGTCGCAGGTAACTTTCCGCTCAAAACAGGGCCAGTAACGCTGGTTCGGATTGATCGGGACGTAGACCCAAGCAATAGCACGGGGCTACGTATGGTTGTGAGCCGAGGGGAATCGATCCCTGCTCCCAATCACTTCCAAGGCAATACGGCAACTGTTCGAACCGAACCAAATGCCGCTGCACTGGTGAATGGAATAGTCACTCGCGGATATCCGCATCACCTCGTTATCTCGTGGATCGATGTGCGGCCGGAACTTCGCAGAATGGCAAATATGTTAGGGATCCCCCTCACTGAATGGTAAGTCAACCCAACCCCTCCAAGACGCAAGGACTACAACAGATGACAACTAAAGGAATGAAATCCTTAAGCGCACGTCGGTTAGGTGCTGTAGCAACAATTGCTTTCGCGCTTGTTGCAACTTCCATCACAACCGGTTTTGCGGCAGACCCTTCCTTCGGAAAGGCCTGCACCACTGAAGGCGTAAGTACTGGAACTTCTTCAACATCACTTATTTGTTCAGTTAACTCAGCTGGCAAACTCACTTGGACAAACGTTCGCTTGGGTCAATCAACAGGTTCACCAGTTGCTGCTCTTAAGGCTTCACCTGGAACAATCGAATTCCACCACTTCCGTCCAGAAGATAAAGCGGTTTTTGCAAGCATCATCGCCAAATTCGAGGCTGCAAATCCGGGAACCCATGTTAATCAGGTAATCATGAGCTCTAACGATTACACCAACTTGGGATATGCAAAGATCAGCGTCAATCCAAAGGCTGCTGTTTTCGTAACAGTGCGCGGTGGTCAATTTGATCAGTTCTATAACGGTGGAATGATGCGCGACATCAGCTCTGATCGTTTCGTCCGTCAGAATGTCATTCAAAGCGCTTTAACGCCAGCAACTGTCGGTGGCAAGATTTACGGAGTTCCTTACCAATCATTGTTCAATGATCCTCTGTATAACACTGAAATGTTTGCAGCGCACAAGTGGACTGTTCCTACCAACTGGACTCAACTTCTTTCATTCTGTAAGACAGTTAAGGCCGCAGGAATCATTCCATTTGCATGGCCAGCTGCAACACGTGGAAACGCAGGTCAGATCATGAACTCGTTCCTGATGAACTCAGCGCCAGATGTTGCAACCCTAACAAGCCGTATTCAAGCAATTGATACGGGCAAGGCTGATCTCACTTCAGATTGGTTCACCGCAATTGCCAACAAGTACAAGGCAATGAACGATGCTGGTTGCTTCCCTGCAAACGTCACTGGTTACAACGACACCGTTGCTCCAGCTGATTTCGCTAATGGAAAAGCTGCTATCTACCCAACTGGAACATTTGGAATGAGCACTGTTACTAACCTCAATCCTGCGATGAAGGGCAAGATGAAGCTCATGTCCATGATCACAGTGGATGAGAAGCCTCTCTATCAGGGCATCACAAATAACACTTTCATTTTGAGTGTTAACAAGAAGGCAACATCACGCGATCAAAATATCGCTCGTGCCTTTATCTCCTTCCTCACAACAGCTGCTGCTGCACAAGAGTATGCAGTTGGAACTTCACAGCATGTTTCGATCATCAATGTGAACTACTCAGCGAACATTGATTTGTTGAATACATCAGACATCATGGGTAAGAAGCTTCTTCTTGCTCCACGTTTCTTGTTCAACAACGTAGGAACAGTCCGCAATCCTTTGGAAGATGCACTTATCGCCATTGGCGGCGGTGCAGATGTGACAAAGACACTTGCTGACACATCCAAGACGATCAAACAGTCACTCGGAGCCTAATTAACTCCCAAGAAGTAACCCGAGACAGCCTTGCCGCCCCCCGCGGCAAGGCTGTCAAAGGGCTGTTCAAACGCAAGAGTCGGGATAAGGAATCCAAAATTCTTATTGCCATGGCTTTCCCGGCAGTCGCGGTTTACTCCTTCCTTTACCTTTATCCGGCCATTCAGAATTTGCTTTACGCGACTGAGCGCTGGGATGGCGTTACCAAACCTGAGCAGGTGGGATTTCATAACTTTGCCCACTTAGCCACAGATGACGATCTCTTTATGAAAATCGTCGGAAACAACATTCGATTTACGCTGATTGTTGTTATATTCCAAACTGCTTTCTCACTACTTTTTGCAACTTTCCTTTTGAAGAATACGAAAACAACGATTCTTCTCCGCGTAATTTATTTCTTCCCGACAATTCTTTCCTCAGTCTCTGTAGGACTGATTTGGACTTTCTTATATAACCCAAATTTTGGTTTCATCAATGCCAGCTTTAAAGCAATCGGTCTAGATGGTTTAGCGCTGAATTGGTTGGGCGACACACGGTATTCCCTTTATGCCATCGCAGTAACTCAAGTGTGGTTTCATACGGGTCAGATGGTGATTATTTATGTTGCAGGGTTGCAACAAATTCCTGCCGATCTATATGAAGCGGCAGAAGTCGATGGCGCTTCTCGTTGGCAGCAATTTAAGAGCATTACGTGGCCTATGGCTCTGCCAACTACCGCCGTCGTTGTCGCCTACACGACGATTCAATCCTTCCGCGCCTTTGACTTGGTTTATTCCATGACGCAAGGTGGTCCGCTCAATTCATCTGACCTTATTGTGACGAGTATTTACAACACCGCTTTTGCAAGTTTCAAGTATGGGTACGCTTCAGCTCAATCTGTAGTTTTGATTCTTGTGGTTCTTTTTGTTACTTGGCTGCAACGTCGCACTCTGCGTATTGATTACGGGGTGAAGTGATGTTGTATAAGGTATTCAAGAATTCACTGCTCACCCTTTTTGCAATGGCCGTGATTGTTCCTAGTTCTATCGTGGTACTAGGTTCATTTAAGAAAGATAACGAGATTTATTCAGATCCATTAGCGCTTCCAAAAAGCTGGAGCTTCAATAATTTCCGCACTCTGATTACAGAAGGCAATGTTTTCACCCCATTTAAGAACAGTGTGATTGTCTCTGTGTTCTCCGTTGCAATCACATTGTTATTTGCCAGCCTCGCAGCGTATGGAATCGCAAGAATGGTGACGATCACCGGAAGATTGCTATTCCTACTATTTTCACTCGGATTGGCCATTCCTGGGCAAGTAAATATCATTCCGATTTACCACCTCTTTGTGAAGCTGCACCTCACCAATTCACTATTGGGTTTGATCTTGGTAAATATCGCTCTGACTTTGCCAATTTCGATTTTCATTTTGACTTCCTTCTTTAAAGACATTCCAAAGGAAATGTATGAAGTTGCAGGAATTGACGGAGCTGGACATTTCAGGATTTATCGATCAATCGCACTTCCTTTGTCACGCCCTGCGCTTGGCGCAACAGGAATCTTCCTCTTTGTTATTTGTTGGAATGACCTTCTCTATCCACTCATGCTGATTACTCAACTAGATAAAAAGACTTTGCCACTCACCTTGATTGATTTCCGCGGGGAGTTCGCAACAAGTTACAGCATGCTTTTCACTGCGATCATGGTGGCATCGGTGCCAATGATCGCGATGTACATATTTATGCAACGCTCATTCATCGCTGGGCTCACCGCTGGCGCCGTGAAAGGGTAGGGTTTTCACCATGCCTGACATTGCTACCCCCCAGCGGGCCGAAAGAATCGCTTCTCAACTCGTTGAGATCATTGAATCCAAGAGACTTTCACCGGGAGATCGCCTTCCACCAGAGCGCGCCTTGGCCGATTTGCTGGCGGTGAGTCGTCCGAGCTTGCGAGAAGCGCTCCACATTCTTCAAGCTCAGGGCCTGGTTTCTATCAAACATGGTCAAGGGTCATTCGTTCAGGAACCACTAGTTGCGCAAGAACTCCGAGCAAAAGTGATGAGAAAAACTCACGATCTAAACGAACTTTATGATGCACGTGAAGTGTTGGAAGTTCCTGCCTCCAGATGGGCTGCTGAAAAGGCGACCAAGGAAGACATCCGGATACTTCGGACGATTTTGAATCAAATGGCAAATATCACTTCGATCAAGCCAGTTGATTACGAGCAATTGCAAATCCTGGATGCAAAATTTCACCTCACAATCGTCAACATCGCAGCGAACCGATTTATTAATCAGACTCTCGGCGTTCTGCAGGATGTTATGCAAATGTCGATGGAGACAACTCTTCGTCTTCCGGGGCGTTCGGAAATATCAAGAGCCGAACATAATTCGATTTTGACTGCAATAGAAGATGGCGACGGAGCACTCGCAGCAAAATTAACTCTCCAACATATTTCTGGTGCGCGAAAGACGGCGCTGAGCTATGCCAAAGATAAGTAAACATACCTAGTGAAACCTGATGTCGTCTGTGTTGGAGTAATAACGATAGACACCATCGCCTCCGTTGAGAGATATCCAGGCGAGGACGAGAGAGTGATTGCAGATCAGATAGTCAGAGCCGGGGGAGGACCCGCCGCTGTTTCTGCTGTTGCGTTGGCTCGGCAAGGAGTATCAGTCGCTATCGTCGGCACAATCGGTGATGATGCAGATGGTCGCGAAGTTATGCGTATATTCGAGCGCGAAGGCGTCGATTCATCCGGGGTGTCCGTTGGCCCTAATCCAACTGCAGGAAGCGTCATCGTCGCTTCGCGTGAACACCATTCTCGTGCGATAAGCACCAGACAACCTCCAATTCAGAACACGCCGAATTCGTATGCAGTCTCATTGGCATCACAGGCAAAGTGGATTCATTGCGATCATGTTGGAATTACACAATTGAGCGCTTTAGATATTTCGCGTGGCAAAGGTCCCCTCATCTCATTTGACGCAGGTTACGGAGTAGAAACTTTCGATGCATCTTTGGTCGATCTATTTGTGCCTACTGATCGACAGATGGCGATGCGCCATCCTGGGCTATCTCTTGAGGAAGCGCTTAAAAAGGATTCTTCGGTTGGTCAAAACATTGTCGTTGCAACGCGCGGTTCTCAAGGGAGCGCGGCGATTTCCAATGGTAAGTACTACGAAGCCAAAGGTTTTAACGTAGAAGTCCTCAGCACTCTCGGAGCAGGAGATGTTTTCCATGGTGCACTTGTTGCACAAATGGTTCAAGGATATGAAATATCAGTCGCACTGCTACGTGCAAATGCTGTCGCGGCAATTTCTTGTCGTGGACTTGATGGTCAATCAGCCATTCCAACGTTATCCGAACTCGAAAACTACCTGGAGAAAAACTCATGAGAGCATCGCTGGAGAAATTAGCACGTCCATCCGGAGCACTAGCAATGGTTGCAGTTGACCAACGTGAAGCTCTAAGAGGAATGTTCGCAAAGTTCCAAGATGGTCCAGTTTCTGACGCTCAACTCACTCAATTCAAAGTAGACGTCGCACGAGAACTTTCACCGTATGCATCCGCACTTCTCGTGGATCAAGAGTTTGGCATTGATGCAATCGTCAATCAAAAAGCACTTACTGGAAATTGTGGGCTTATTGCCGCAGCTGATTTACTTGTGGGTCCTGCTGGTGGAGCAGCGACAGATACAGCTGTAGATCATGATGTCGATCCGCTGCGAATGAAGGAAATCGGAGCCGTCGGTCTTAAGTTTCTCGTTCTTTGGAGAGCAGACGAAAGTGCTTCTCAACGAAAAGTACTTGTTGATGAATTTCTCACAGCATGTAATAAATCTGGACTTCCATCCATTATCGAGATTATTGTGAAAGCTCCGAATTCACCTGATGTTGCCTTTGATCGTGAAGAACAATTAATCACGGCCGCGATTGAAGCAGCAACATGGAAACCCGATCTTTACAAAGCAGAGGTACCTTTTCATGGTGAAGGTGATCTTTCTGCGATTACTCGCAATGCCCAACGGATTACAGATGTAATTGGTGGGCCGTGGGTTGTACTTTCCAACGGCGTTAAAGCTGAATCTTTCGCAGGTGCAGTTGAGGCTTGCGCAAAAGGCGGAGCAAGTGGGTTTCTTGCTGGACGCGCAGTTTGGGCAGATATCGTTGGTTCAGAAGATATTCCTGGCGCATTGCGAGATGTTTCCATTCCTCGCCTTGAAAAACTTGGGGCAATCGTGGATCAATACGCAAAGCCCTGGACTAGTTGGACTAGCTAGAAATACCTCAGCCCCAAATTTCACTTAAGGAAACAACGCGTCCCTCTGCGATGCTCTTATGTGCCGCTAGTCCTGTTGCCACACTCGTGATTCCATCAGTGAGAGTAACTTCAGCTGGCGTGCCATTAAGGATTGCATCGCGGAATTTAACGTGTTCGATTAACGATGCACCGTAATGATGTCCGAGATACTTTATTGATAAGTCAATGACTTGCTTGATTTCACTGCCGCGACCGGTTCCTTCATTGGAACCCCATGCGCTCTTGCGCCCCCAATCTTCACGCCGGCTATAGCGCACATTATGAGATGGCAAGAATGATTCAAGTTTCCCTTCCTCGCCCACAACAGTGAGAATTTCTTTGTCGTAGGATCCTTCGCCAAACATACATAAATCCAACATTGCACGTGCACCGCTTGCGTACTCTAAAACTACATATGCATTATCGAGCATGTCGGCTTGATGGCCGTCGTAATTCTCATCCAGGTGATTTACATTTTGGCCGCCGGATGCGAATACCCGTTCTGGGTGTTCACCAAGTACGAGATCCATCAAATTGAAATAGTGACAACATTTTTCAACCAGAGTTCCACCCGTACGTTGAGCAAAGCGATTCCAATTATCAACTTTTGGGTAGAACGGTTCGCGATGTTCTCGGATAGAAACTTGATGAACTTTGCCGACAGCCCCAGCTTTTGTTCGTTGAATGACTTCATTGACGGGTGGCATGAAGCGATATTCCAAACCCATCCAAGTGAGTGCGCTCCGTTGTGAATCCCATTCCAGAATCTTCTTGCAATCGGCAATCGTGGTGGCCAATGGTTTTTCTAGAAATACCGCAATCGAGGTTGATAGCGCGTCAGCAAGTACATCTACGTGTGTGTCATTTGGGGTAGCGATAATGACTGCATCGACCAGACCAGAATCGAGGAGCTCTTGATGTCCAGAAAAGGCAACGGCGCCCGGATGGGCACTAGCTAAGGCGGCGCTTCTAGAGTCCTCATTGGGGTCACTGATGGCGGTGACAACGGCCCCGCCCATGACTTTGAGGTTCTCAATATGTTCGCGCCCCATGCTTCCAGCGCCGATAATTCCGTAACGAATTGTGTTGCTCATGGCCACAGGTTAGACCACTTGGGGGCTTCGGGGGTAGACGCTCACGGCGAAACCGCTTACAATCTGCCAAGAGGTCAGACCACTTCAAGAATTCATAGAGGGAGAGAGCATGACGAGCGCGCCTCAGTTCTTACTCCATCACGACGGAGATAGCGTCGCGGTGGCAGTTCAAGATTTGGAACCAGGCACTTTAAAGGGTGCTTCGGTGAAGCAAGGTACATGGAGCACCGCGGTGCTCAATCAGGCTATTCCACTGGGGCACAAGTTTGCCCTCGTCGATCATGCCGAAGGTGATCCCATCATTAAGTATGGAATTCAAGTTGGCGTTGCATCGGCGCCCATTAAAACTGGTGATTACATCCACACACACAACATGAGGAGTTATCGATGGGAAGCAAGCCGCGCCTAACCGGATATCGTCGCGCCAACGGCACGATGGGTATCCGTAACCACGTAATTATTTTGCCTCTCGATGACCTTTCCAATGCTGCTGCAGAAGCTGTTGCCAAAATTATTCCTGGCACGATGGCATTGCCTCACGCATTTGGACGTCTGCAATTTGGCGAAGATCTAGATTTAACTTTCCGCACACTCATCGGCACAGGCAAGAATCCAAACGTTGCTGCTGTCGTTGTTATCGGCATTGAACCAAAATGGACAAAGAAAGTCGCAGAAGGAATTGCTACAACAGGTAAGCCAGTTGCGATGTTCTCCATTGAAGGTCGTGGAGACCTTGCAGTTATTGCAGAGGCAGCTCGTGTTGCCGCGCAGTTCATGCAAGATGCGAGCGAAATCAATCGCGAGCCTGCCGAAATGGGCGATCTCATGATGAGTATTAAGTGCGGCGAATCCGACACCACTAGTGGTCTTGGATCTTGCCCAACTACATCAGAGGCTGTCGATCGTTGGGTTGCTGCTGGTGGAACAGTTCTCTTTGGTGAAACAAGTGAATTGACTGGCGGAGAACACCTCATTGCTGATCGTTGCATCGACGATGCTTGCCGTAATCTCTTCCAGACTACTTATGACAACTACATCAAGGTCATTGAATCAACTGGCGCAAATCTCTTGGGCTCACAACCAACTCAAGGAAATATTGCTGGTGGATTAACCACGATTGAAGAAAAAGCACTTGGCAATATTGCTAAGACTGGCTCTGTTCCTGTTATGGGCGTTCTAAAGCCTGCAGAAGAACCAGATCCTAAGAAGCCAGGACTTTATTTCATGGATAGTTCATCTGCAGCTGCAGAGTGCATCACATTGATGGCTGCAGCCGGCGCAGTAATTCACTTGTTCCCGACCGGACAAGGAAACGTCATCGGAAACCCAATTGAGCCAGTGCTTAAATTAACTGCAAATCCAAAGACTGCAGCAAGCATGAGCGAACATATGGATCTTGATGTTTCTGGATTGCTTCGCTTTGAATATAACTTGAAAGAAGCTGGCGATCGAATGATGGAAGTTATCAATCGCACCGTAAATGGTCGCCTTTGTGCAGCTGAAGTCATGGGACACCGCGAGTACACCTTTACGAAGTTGTATATAAGCGCGTGATCATCGTCTCCGAAGATGTCTGGGGTCTTCAATTTGAAGAGTTGGGCACACGTCACAACATTCACTACGACCCTAATCTTTGGAGCAATAAAGACCAGTTAATTGAGTTACTTAGCACGGCCGAAGCTTTGGTGGTGCGCAATCGTACAAAAGTTACGAGGGAATTGATTGCGCACTCACCACAGCTCAAAGTCATCGCACGTGCAGGTGTTGGTTTAGACAATATTGATATTCAGGCTGCAGATGAAGCGGGAATTGTTGTGGTCGCAGGCCTTGGCGCAAATGCCACAAGCGTTGGAGAACTGACAGTAGGGCTGGCCATAGCTGTTTTGCGAAATATCACTGAACTTGATGCAAGCACGCATTCGGGAAAGTGGAATCGTAAATCAGGAAGAGAGCTTTCTGGTTCGACTTGGGGAATGTTGGGTTGCGGAGCTACGGCGCGTGCAACTGCTGGATTATTGAAGGGTTTTAATTGCAAGATTTTGTCATATGACCCTTTCATGGATGTAAATGATTCGAGATTGAAAGAGTTAGGTATTTCTCTAGTAAGCCTCGATGAGGTTCTAGCAAACTCTGATGTTGTGAGTATTCATTTGCCATCCACTCCGCAAACGAACGGTTTGCTTGCTGCTGACTCGATTGCCAAGATGAAGAAAACTGCGATTATCGTCAATGTAGGACGCGGTGAAGTAATTAATGAAAATGATTTAGTCGACGCTCTCAAAAAAGGTGAGATTGCCGGCGCCGCTCTCGATGTTCGAGCTCAAGAGCCTCCGATTTCAGGAGAGCTGGAAACACTTCCACAAGTACTCCTTACACCTCATGTCGCAGGAATTACGGTGGAAAGCCAGGATCGTATTTTCGACATCCTTGTAGGCAATATTGAACTTGTTTTATCCTCATCGCCAGCCACGCACGCAGTCGGTGCACATAAAGTTTCGGTCCGCTAGCAATGGCGACTATGCAAGTAGGAAAAGCGCTCACCCTCGCAACTAATTTATTAGTTGCTGCTGGTTTAGATCAGGAAAAAGCAGAAGTAAGTGCGCGATGCATCGTTGCAAGTGATCGATGGGGAATTGGCAGCCATGGTTTTATGCGACTTCCGTTCTATCTGGAGCGCATGCAAGCTGGTGGCATTAATACGAATGCCCAAATGAAAGTGGTCACTGATTTACCGAGCCTTGTCATTCTTGATGGAGAGAATGGATTAGGACATTGGCAGTTGCAACACGCATCGGAGTTGGCAACAAAGCGAGCACAAGTAAATGGCATCGCTGCGGTGGGAGTTGGTAAGTCTTCACATTGTGGCGCGCTAGGTATCTATGTCTGGCCGATGGTGAAGAGCGGACTTGTTGGAATAATTTTTAGTACCGGACCGGCGGTGATGCCTCCATGGAATGGCGCAACACCTGTTTTATCTACATCTCCTCTCGCTGCAGGCATTCCGACGAATCCGCCAACGATTATTGATCTAGCCACGAGTGCGGTAGCACGCGGAAAAATTGCCACAAAAGCGCAGGCAGGGCAGGCCCTTGAGCCAGGATGGGCTTTTGATGCATCAGGTAAGCCAACAACTGATGCCAAAGAAGCACTTGCTGGCATGTTGGCACCTCTGGGTGGCGCAAAAGGATATGCGCTTGCCGTTCTCGTTGAATCTCTTACAGGAGTCCTCGTTGGCCCAACTCTTGCAAAAAATATTCCTGACATGTTTGCTTCTTCTCAAGATGCTTTGCCGCAAGAAATTGCACATTTTGTTATTGCTATCGATGCATCGAAACTTTCTGTCGATGGACCCAATGATCGCTTATCGGAATTTCAAGGCGTTATTTCAGATGCAGGTGGTCGATTGCCTGGAAGTAACCGCGTAGATCCAACTTCAATGACTACCTCTGATGAAATATCAATTACAGATACAGTGTCGGCACAAATTAGCGACTGGGCGACTCGATTAGGAGTGAAAGCTTGAAAAAACTTCCTGGTTTGGCGTTAATAGGCGTACTTGTTGGGATTGCTTTCTTTATCAACCTCATTCAACCAGCGATTAGCCCTTTAGCGTTGTGTGTGGCCTTCGGTTTCATTGTGGCAAATTTTGCAGTCTGGCCGGATTGGGCAACTCCAGCTAATGGCTTCGCATCCAAACGATTAATGCGCATTGGCGTGGCACTACTAGGTGCACAAGTAAGCGTTGCATCACTTCAAGCCATCGGCATTAAGGGCGTTTTCACCGTACTTGCTGTAGTGACATTTACAATTTTTGGAATCTTGTTATTGTCAAAATTATTTGGCATGACAGGAGATCTCGGTCTTCTTATTGGAATCGGGTTCGGTATTTGTGGTGCAACAGCTGTTGCTGCGATTCGTCCACAAACTCGCGCAACTGAAGAAGAAACCTCTTATGCGATTGCACTGATCTCTTTGTGTGGAACTTTGTCGATTGTCATCTTGCCATTTCTTGGCCACCTCATGCATCTTGATGATCGCACCTTTGGAGCCTGGGCGGGCGCTGCAGTTCATGATGTCGGTCAGGTTATTGCAACAGCTTCAGTGTGGAGCCCGGCCGCAGTATCTGCCGCAATTGTTATCAAATTATCTCGAGTCTGCCTGCTTGCTCCAATTGTTCTTACCCTTTCAATCAGGCATCGCAAGTACCTCAAGAGCCAAGGACAAACAGCGGTAGAGGGTACAAGAATTCCGTTGATTCCTTTCTTTGTTCTTGGGTTTATTGCCGTAGCAATTCTTCAGAATGTGCTTCACATACCTGCGCGCCTTCATGGTGATGTTGTTTTAACAAGCAAAGTTCTTCTTGGCGCTGGTTTAGTGGCACTTGGTTCAGGAGTGCGGTGGAAAGCTATTCGTGCGATCGGTCCAAAACCGATGATGATGGGAATGATCGCTTGGGTAATCGTGGCTGGAGTGGCGCTAACAGCAGTACGTATCACTGGAATTTGAGCCCTATTCAAGTACGGTAAGGACATGAAGCAACCTGACGCGATTGTTATTGGCGCGGGTGTCGTTGGCGCGGCATGTGCCTTGGCTCTCTCCAAAGCGGGGCTCAAAGTTCTCGTACTCGATCGTGGTCCAGTTTCAGGTGGAACTTCCGGCGCAGGTGAAGGAAATATCTTGGTCTCCGATAAGGAACCAGGACCCGAACTCACTTTAGCTATTCGATCGAGAGATGCTTGGTTTGAAATTTCTGATGATATTGGTGGTGGATTCGAACTTGAAGCAAAAGGTGGGATTGTTGTTGCACGTTCCCAAACAGGAATCCAAGCACTTGAAAAACTCTCTGCAGTTCAACGGGTTGCAGGTGTAGAAGCACATGCTTTAGGAAGTAAAGAACTTCACAAACTTGAACCACATTTGAATCCGCAGATTGACTATGGAATCCATTATCCGGGTGATGCTCAATGCCAACCAATGTTATCGGCCGCTCTCATGCTCAAAGCAGTCCGAGGCATGGGTGGGAAAGTTGTTACGGGTTCATCCGTTATAGGAATTCATAGGGATGGAACTGCAATAAGTGGTGTGACAACAACGAAAGAAAAGTATTCAACAAATGTCGTTGTAAATGCGGCTGGTACATGGGCAGGAGAAATCGCGGAATTAGCTGGTTCCTATTTACCTATTGCGCCTCGGCGGGGTTTTATTTTGGTGAGCGCCCCGGCACCGAATTTGATTCACCATAAAGTGTATGACGCGGACTATGTTGCGAACGTGGCCAGTGATGCATCTGATTTACAATCGAGTGCGGTCGTTGAAGGAACCAAAAGTGGAACAATTTTGATTGGTGCAAGCAGAGAGCGCGTTGGATTTAAATCTGATTTGGATATTTCGATTTTGCGGATATTGGCCCAGCAAGCGATTGCTCTCTTTCCAACTCTCGCTAACGTGCAATTGATGCGCGCCTATCGTGGATTTCGACCTTACGCTCCCGATCACCTGCCTGTCATTGGTGAAGATTTACTATTCAAAGGTCTATGGCACGCGGCTGGACATGAAGGTGCAGGTATTGGATTGGCGCCTGCGACAGCAGAGATCATTGCCGGAGAAATTCTCAACAAGCGCATTTTTATGGATTCTTCTCCTTTTTCTCCTCGGCGTTTTTCCAAGGAGGTTTCATGATTTTCTATTTTGAAGGTAAAGAAATTCAGGCACAACAGGGTCAGACTGTAGGAGCAGCGCTACTTGAAAACGGTGTGAGGCTTTTACGTCATACGAGGTTTGATTCAAAGCCACGCGGAATGTTCTGTGGAATTGGGGTTTGTTTCGATTGCGTTCTAACCATAGATGGCCTTTCGAACCAGCGGGCGTGCCTTATAGAGGCAACAGAGGGTATGAAAGTTGAAGGTTCGCACCCATGATTGTTGTTATTGGTGGTGGCCCCGCAGGATTGGCAGCAGCGCTCTCGGCTGCGCAAAGCGGCGCCAAAGTTTCCTTGATTGAAAGCGGAGCCAGATTAGGCGGACAGTTCTGGCGCAATCTTCCCGAGTCGATCGACGCCGATCAAGAACTACTACATCACAATTTTGAAGCCGGTGAGAATCTTCGCGAGAAGGTACTCGGCCATTCCAATATCGAAATACGACTGGATACTCAGGTATGGCAGGCGCAATACCGTGAAGGAGTTTCAACACTTCATCTCATTTGCCAAGGTGTTACCAGCGAAATTCGTACGGAGAAATTGATTCTCGCAACAGGCGCCTACGATCGCACGCTCCCATTTCCAGGTTGGGATATTCCAGGTGTCATGACACCAGGTGCAGTCCAGGCCTTGCTCAAGGGAAATTTTGTTAAAGCAGGAAAGAAGATAGTGATTGGCGGGACAGGTCCATTCTTGTTGCCAGTTGCGGCTGGTCTTGTACAAAACGGTATCGAGGTAGCAGGACTTTTTGAAGCAAATCGATTGCGTCGATGGATTCCTTCCTTGTTTGTTGCACTGAGAAACGCTTCAGTACTTAAAGAAGGTGCTGAATATTTGCAAATTTTACGTAAAGGTGGAGTTGGGATCAAAAGGGGCTTTGCAGTTATCGAAGCTCATGCTGGAACAAATGGAGAACTTGCCAGTGTCACTGTGGCGCGAATTAAATCGGATTTTAGAGTTGTACCAGGAACGGCGAAGAAGATTCCGTGTGATGTTGCGGCCATTGGTTGGGGATTCACTGCAGATATGTCCATCGCATCAAATCTAGGGCTAGAGCAATCAGTGTCCGTGTTAGATGGCGG
>CAIYRR010000053.1 GCA_903928745.1 uncultured Actinomycetes bacterium
GAGGTCTCTACTCCGCAAGCATTTGATGGGTTACGTATTGCTGGACGTACTGTAAGCAGACCAGATTTAACTTTAGCTACCGAGGACCATAACGTCCCAACCGTAGATATCGATAAGGAGATTGTTGATCCCGTCTCCCGACTACAAGTTCAAACGCTGCGCAATAACTGCGAGGAATTCGGAATTCCCCTTTATAAATTAGGTAGCGCCGACCAAGGAATCGTCCATGTAATCGGCCCAGAATTAGGTCTCACGCAGCCTGGTATGACGATTGTTTGCGGAGATTCGCACACCTCCACTCACGGCGCCTTTGGCGCAATGGCTTTTGGAATTGGCACGAGCGAAGTTGAACATGTTTTTGCAACCCAAACTTTGCCTCAAGCAAAATATAAGACCATGGCTGTAACGGTTAAAGGTGAGCTGGCACATGGCGTGAGCTCAAAGGATCTTGTGTTGGCTCTGATTGCACAAACGGGAACAAGTGGCGGACAAGGTTACGCAGTTGAATATCGTGGCCCTGCTATCGAGAAGATGTCCATGGAAGCTCGGATGACTCTGTGCAACATGTCGATCGAATGGGGCGCAAAAGTCGGCATGGTTGCACCAGATCAAAAGACCTTCGACTATCTAAAAGGACGCAAGTTTTCACCCGCAGGTGTCGTTTGGGAGCAAGCAGTTGCGCATTGGAAAACATTGGTCAGCGACCCTGACGCCGTTTTTGATAAAGAGATATTTATTGATGCAGATACAGTTTCTCCTTTTGTGACATGGGGTACCAACCCGGGTCAAGGCGTTCCCCTCAGTTCAACTATTCCCTTCCCAGCCGATTTCAAGGACGCCGCACAACAAGACGCCGCACAAAAGGCTCTCATTTACATGGGCTTGACCGCTGGTACGCCAATGCGCGAAGTAAAGATCGACACGGTCTTTATCGGCTCTTGCACAAATAGCCGAATAGAAGACTTGCGCGCCGCAGCCAAAATTATCGAAGGTAGAAAAGTTGCAAGCAGCACGAGATTGCTCGTAGTACCTGGATCTGTTCGTGTACGTCTTGAAGCTGAAGCCGAGGGGCTTGATCTCATATTCACGAGCGCTGGCGGAGAATGGCGCGGAGCCGGGTGTTCTATGTGTTTGGGCATGAACCCAGATCAACTCAGTGTTGGCGAGAGAAGCGCTTCAACGTCAAATAGAAACTTTGAAGGTCGACAGGGCAAAGGTGGAAGAACACACCTTGTTTCTCCCATGGTTGCTGCCGCTACTGCGATTACTGGATATTTAGCCAGCGCGAGTGACTTACCCCTCGTAGAGAAGGTTTGAGGAACTGCACATGGAGAAATTCACAACTCATACCGGTATTGCTGTTCCGTTGCGGTTAAGCAATATCGATACCGATCAGATTATTGCTTCCAAATTTCTCAAGCGCGTTACTCGATCGGGATATGAAGACGGGTTATTTGAGTTATGGCGCAAGGAGCCAACTTTTGCACTCAATCAACCTCAATACAAAGGCGCATCGATTCTGATTGCGGGTGTCAATTTTGGAATTGGTTCTTCACGAGAACACGCCGTATGGGCTCTCATGGATTATGGATTCAAGGTTGTTATTTCATCACGGTTTGCTGATATTTTCCGTGGGAATTCAGGTAAAGCCGGGCTAGTAACACTTCAAGTAGATCAAGAACTTGTAGATCAATTGAGTGATGCGATCGAATCTGATCCAAGTATTAAAGTCACAGTTGACCTGGTTGAACGTGTAATTACCCGAGGTGCCCTTGTTGTGCCATTCCAGATTGATGACTACACGCGTTGGCGCTTGCTAGAAGGCCTGGATGATATTCAGATCACGCTCGCAAATTCATCTGCAATATCTGATTTCAATAAATCTCGTCCGGCTTGGATGCCCAGTATTAACTAACTATTTTGCAATTGGATGCGGTACCTAGTGCCTTCTCCTCCCCCGGAAATATCCGTCTTCGTAAATTGCTCAAAGAATACGCCGCCGTTATTGAGAATCACTTTTTGCGATGCCAAGTTATCTATATTGGTAGTCACTTCTACGAATGGCATTTTTAGCGGTGATATCTCGATCAACATTAGGCGTAGTGCTTCAGTGGCATAACCCAACCCGCGTTTCCAGGGGAACACCGCATATCCGATATGCCCGAGGCAATGAGGTGGCAACTCAGTGCTTCCCTTATTCCATCGAAAATTTATTGTGCCGCAGACTTCGCCATCCCACATCCATCTATGAAACCCAGGCAGGCGCGGAACGAACTGACCGTTGGGCAATTTAATATCCCCGGCTTTGCCATCAGGATCATCCTGCTTGGAAATGAAAGCAGGGATGTCTTTGGCGCTTTGATCAAGATCTTCGATCTCGGACTTATAAAAACTTTCATCCGGCATAGCCGACATGCGAATTAGGCCATCCCGATAACTTTCGAAGTGCTTAACTTCCGGTTTGATCAGTATCAAGCGGTGCTACTTCTTTTTATACCCTGAAGAGCACTTTGGCTTAACTCCAGAAACCTTCTTTGTCGTTTTGCCCTTTACGCAGGTAATGGTCGTGCGCGTAAGGGCCAATTGCTCAAGATTAGTAATCGTTACTTGAAATTCACCAGTCTCTTCATCGGCATAAGCATCCATGGCAGGAAGGTCAGAAGTATCGCTGAGCAAACTCGTGTCAATCACGCGACGCACTTCATTGAAATCATCCAAGATTACTTTGATATTCAAAAGCACATAGGCATCAACTGGATGCTTTTTCTTCACAGCCATGATGCGCGCATACTCAGCATCAAACATTGGGTTGTACTTACTCTGAATTGCCGTGACTTGATCGGCCCGAGATAGTGTCGGTGTCGGAGTGGGCGTTGGGTCTTCGGCAAAGGAAAAACTCGCACTTCCAACAAGAAGTGAGAGAACTAAGGGCAAGAGAAAGAGGCGCGATTTCATGGCTCAAGATTACTAACTTCGGATGCTATTTGTTAGGCCAAATCAGCAAGAGTGACGCTTAACACCCTAATCTGTATTTTGACGCTCGGGAAGTTTCAATCTTAGTGCGAAGAAACTCACCAGAGCCAAACCGCATGCCAAAGTGGCAATCCAAATCCATTGCAGTCCAGCACCAAGCAAAGTTCCTGCAACCATCGGTCCGACAATCGCTGCTATCTGCCAACTATTAGCCGATGCAGAGTTATAGCGTCCTCGAAGGTGTACGGGTGCTAATTGATTGACGATGGATGGCATCACGGGAGACCAGACCATTTCACCCATTGCAAAAATTAATTGACAGATAATGATCATCAAAATTGCGAACCCGGAAATCAATCCAGCAAATGCCAGCGCCACCCATGCGCAGAGCCACAACAACGCAGCGATTGCGATAGAGCGTGCTCTGTCAAAGTTCCGCAACTTCTTAACAACCCAGAGCTGAAAGAGCGCGATAAAAATGGTGTTTGCTGCATAGGCCCAGGCAATGTTTGAAGGTTTTACATGTGCCACAAGTGTTGCAAAGGATGCGAATCCAACTTCTAGTTGGGCATAACCTAGGAAAATTGCCGCAGTCGCAACAATCCACACTTTAACGAAGACTTTATCTTGCAGCACTTCAGACCATCCGCCTGATCGTTCGGAATTCTCTTTACGTTCTTGCTTGTTGCGATGACCGACATTGCGCAGAAATAGCGCCACGCCTAAGTAAACAAAGTAGGAGATACCATCACCACGGAAAAGCCATTCGAAAGAGTGTGGGTTCGCCAAGGACACAAAAGCCGATGAAATCACTCCACCAATACCGATTCCCAGATTAAGAAGTGCAAACTGCGCACCAAAATATCTCTCGCGTTGTGAGTCGGTAGTGAGTTCTGTTGCAATCGCGCTTTGGGCCGGCCACATCGCTGATTGGCCGATGGCGCATATCGACATCACCAAGAATGCTCGAGGCGCAGTATGCACTGTTGATTGTTCGGCGTATCCAATGCCAGATACAACCAACGATGCCAGGAGAACAGGTTTCGGACCCCAGTGATCGATGACATTTCCGATCAAGGGAGAGACTGCTAGCGAGACGAACGCTCCGAAACCAACAATCGTTCCCGTAAGAGCAGAGCCAATTCCTCGAACATTGTGGAGATAAACGAACATGTATGGCAGAACAAGTCCATTGCCAACAGAAGATAAAAGTACGCCCAGCAAGAGAATTCTGGTCCGAAAGGACAACTTATTTTCTGGCGCTTTACCTGCGAACATCTGAGGAGTTTACTTGCAAAGGCGCACGAGTTGAGTCGCTATTTACCCCCGTATGAAATCCCAGTCTGGGATCTAATCTCGTCCATAATCTTCATAATCGCCACTGTTTCAGTCAGGGTCATCACTGGACTCTCTGTCAGACCAGCAGATAAGCACTCTTCAACATGTAGTGCTTGATACTGCATTCCACGACCTTCGATGAGTTGCTCATAGCGTGAAACCACCGTGTTTTGCAGATCAAAGACGGTAAATGGAGTTTGCTCATAGAAAGTCCGGTCAATCTCCACGCGTCCCTGTGTCCCATGGATAGTTGCAGATACCGGCCCTGCGGTCACCATACTTGTCTCCAAGATTGCATGAGCGCCGTTTTCGTAACGGAAAATTATGGATGTGATCTCGTCGATGTGCTCACTCGTTAACGTTGATCGACCAATAACTTCCGATGGAAGTCCTAATACGCGGGTAGCAAATGACACGGGGTAAATACCCAAATCCAAAAGCGCTCCCCCACCTAATTCAGGATTCCACAATCGCGGGGAACGTTGCGGCAATAAATGTTGGCTGTGATCGGCATAGACAATTCTTGGTTCCCCGATAACTCCTTCATCAAGAAGTTTGAATAGTTCAACCATCGTCGGCAGAAAGCGCGTCCACATCGCTTCCATAACGAATACTTTCCTGCGTCGAGCCGCTTCTGCGATTTCAACTGCCTCTTGGGCGGTGAGGGTGAAGGGCTTCTCAAGAAGGAGATGTTTTCCTGCTTCAATCGCTGATAAAGCATCTCTGTGGTGAAAATTCTGCGTTGTAGATACATAGATGACATCGACTTGTGGATCATTAAGGAGTGAATCGTAACTTTCATGGCGATTGGGAATTCCAAATTTATCTGCAAAGGCATGAGTACGTGCGATGTCCCTCGTGGCAACCGCATGAATTGTGATTCCAGCAATCTGAAAATCCTTAGCGACGGTTGGTGCAATTCCACCCGCCCCTAGAAAGCCCCAGCTAAATGTCTTTTTTATGGCGCTACCTCACCGATCAAAGGCTTCTGTTTTTCTTTATTAGAAAGGTATGAGGTCCGTGCTAATTGCGTGCTCTCCAAAGTCGAAACTTGCGCAACGGGAACATCCCACCAACTTTCATTGCCTGGAGAGAAGAGAAGCGGATCGCTATTGATATGAATCAACGTTGCTCGGCTTGATGCCTTTGCTTTTGCCATCGCAGCCGTCAAGTCAGCGATGGAATTAGAAGTCGGCTCTACGCGAATAACATCGATACCAAGGCTCTCCGCATTTGTTGCTAGATCAATGGGGAGACGATTATCGCTATCAAAGTTATTAGCATGGGCATCTCTGAATCGATACTTGGTGCCATAACGCTGTGACCCAATATCTTCGCTGAGTTTTCCGATAGATGCGTATCCGTGGTTTTGAATAAGGACAATGATGACTTTGATTCCTTCGGCCACTGCCGTAACTATCTCCGTATGCATCATGAGATAAGAGCCATCTCCCACCATCACAATCGCATCTCTATCTGGAGCACTTCTGCGCACACCTAGGCCGCCGGCAATCTCATAACCCATGCAGGAATACCCGTATTCGACGTGATATCCCAATCCATCCCGCACTCGCCACAACTTATGCAAGTCACCAGGCAAAGATCCTGCAGCGCAAATCAATACATCACGATCATCAGATGCTTTCTGTACAACTCCAATAATCTGAGTTTGGCTTGGGAGTGCTAATCCAGTCGGAGCAAATGCTTGATCAACGGTGGAATTCCATTGCGAGATCTCTTGGGCGATTTCCTTTTCATAGGCAGAATCAACTCTGAAATTACCAACTTCTGCCAGAAGTTCCGTGAGCGCCTCTCGTGCATCAGCAACAATCGGCATCTTGCTTCCATGCTTAAATGCATCAAATGAAGCGACGTTGATATTGATAAATCGCACATCGGGATTTTGAAATGCTGTTCTGCTGGCGGTTGTGAAATCGCTGTATCGAGTACCGATTCCAATGATTAAATCTGCATCCCGTGCCATGCGATTAGCTGCAAGCGTGCCAGTGGACCCAACGGCTCCGAGTGCTTGTGGGTGATCCCAATGCAAAGATCCAACACCGGCTTGAGTGGTCCCTACCGGAATCTTTGTTGCCTCAACAAATGTCCGCAGTGCATCGTGTGCATCAGAATAAATGACGCCGCCTCCCGCAATGATCATTGGGCGCTTTGCATTGCGGATAGCTTTGATTACCTCGTGCATTGATCCATTGTCGGGTCGAGGGCGACGAATAACCCACTCACGATCTGCCAAGAATTCTGCAGGAACATCGAGCCACTCTGCTTGTACATCCTCTGGAAGTGCAATCGTGACTGCGCCCGTTTCGACAGGGTCAGTCAACACACGCATTGCACTCAGCGCCGCGGAAAATAGCTGTTCTGGTCTTTGCACTCGGTCAAAAAATCTGGAGAGCGGTTTGAAAGCGTCATTGACTGACAAGGAGGCATCGCTAGGAATTTCCAATTGCTGTAGCACTGGGTCTGAAACCCTTGTGGCGAAAGTATCTGAAGGTAAAAGCAAAACAGGAAGGCGATTAATTGTGGCAAGTGCTGCGCCTGTCAACATATTTGAGGCGCCTGGTCCGACAGAGGCGGTGCATGCAAAAGTAGATCTACGTCGTTGCATCCGTGAATAGGCAACGGCTTCGTGAACCATTGCTTGCTCGTTACGGGCTTGGTGATAAGGCATCAAGAGAGGTTGTTCAACGGAAAGTTGTTTCAATGCTTGACCAACACCTGCAACATTGCCATGTCCGAAGATTCCAAAAGTGCCCGCAATGGTTCGCTGACGCACGTCGCCGTCAACACTCCACTGATGAGCGAGAAATTCCACAAGTGCCTGGCTGACTGTCATTCGACGTGTTGTCATGGTTATTTTCCTTGATCTTTAATTTGCGCTGCTTCATACGGAAGTCGCGGATCTATTTTCTGCGTGGGCCATGTACTTCGTACCCATGCGTGGGCAGGATCATCGCAAATAAGCCAGGTGCGCTCTGGTCCTGGACCTGCCATAACGTTCAGGTAGTACATGTCATAACCTGGCGCAGCCACGCACGGTCCATGCCACCCATAAGGAACAAGGGCAATGTCGCCAGTGCGAACTTCAGCCAGAGTGTCAATGTCACCTGCAAGGGACGAGTAATTTCGCATGTATCCAATAGGGTCAGTCAGAGAAGATTGAGTTGTTCCGCGCTCTCGCGCAGTTTCGAAATAATAAATCTCTTCTAGCTGTGATTCTTTTCCTGCAACATATTCATCGTGCTTATGTGGTGGATAACTCGACCAATTACCCGCCGGCGTTATTACTTCGCAGACAATAATCCGACTTGCTTTCAAATTTTCAGGTGTTCCGAAATTATGAACTTGGCGACTCGCGCTTCCTGCTCCGCGCATTTCCACTGAAACATCTTCCTTGGGAATATACGCGACCGAAAAAACCTCAGTGGTAGGAGCTTCAGCAATTGCTATGCGTCCAGAACCATTAATCGTTGCGGCTAATCCCGATGACAGATAAATGACATCGGTGGGTCCTTCAAATACATTCGCGCGCCCCGTTAAATGCTGAGTGCGCATTTCGGATTTATCTTGGTAGCTGACATCAAATGATCCACTCAACGGCACCACAATACGTTCAATCGGGAGTGAATCCAGAGTGAGTGAATTTCCGAGAGTTAAATCAGCAACTCGCAATCCCGTGAATTCCCACCCTTGGATACTGGTGTCAACAACTGATTCCCACTGCGCGCTTGCAAGTGCTTGGCGCGGGTAGAACCAGTTGTTGGCGACCATGCGAACTAAACGTTCTGAGGGAATCCGAGGTTGATGCCACCGTGGCTTGGATCAAGCCAACGACTCGTGATCGCTTTACCTTGAGTGTAGAAGTGAACACCTTCGGCGCCGTGAGCTTTGGTATCACCCATAAGCGAGTTCTTCCAGCCACCGAATGAGAAATAAGCAACAGGTACAGGAATGGGCACGTTAATACCGATCATTCCGACTTCGATTTCACGTTGGAATTGGCGAGCAGCCCCGCCATCGTTTGTGAAGATCGCCGTACCGTTACCAAATGCACCTGCGTTAATCAACGCAACACCTTCGTCATAAGACTTCACGCGAACAATGGAAAGTACTGGTCCGAAGATTTCGTCTGTGTACACCTTTGAAGTTGTTGGAACGTGATCAATCAAAGTTGGTCCAAGCCAGAATCCATTGGCATCGCCATCTACCTTGGTATCGCGCCCATCGACAACAACTTTGGCGCCATCTTTTTCTGCGATCTCGATATAGGAAGCAACTTTGTCACGATGAACTTTGGTCACAAGTGGACCCATGTCACATGATCTGCGACCATCGCCAACTTTGAGTCCGCTCATGCGGCTCACGATCTTCTCAATCAGCGCATCAGCAACTGGTTCTACAGCTACAACAACTGAAATTGCCATGCAGCGCTCTCCTGCTGACCCAAAGCCCGCATTAATAGCAGAATCTGCAACAAGTTCGAGGTCGGCATCAGGCAATACCAACATGTGGTTCTTTGCTCCGCCTAGTGCCTGAACACGCTTTCCAGCGCGAGCGCCGGTTTCGTAAACGTATTGAGCGATAGGAGTTGAACCAACAAATGATATTGCTTTTACATCTGGGTGAGTCAAGAGCCCGTCAACAGATTCTTTATCTCCATGCAAAACGTTGAACACGCCATCTGGTACGCCGGCCTCTTTCAAAAGAGCAGCCATCCACATGGCAGATGAAGGATCTTTTTCACTTGGCTTCAAAACAACAGTGTTACCTGCCGCGAGGGCAATCGGGAAGAACCACATCGGAACCATTGCAGGGAAATTGAATGGACTAATGATTCCAACAACACCAAGTGGTTGACGAGTGGAATAGACATCTACTCCTGTTGAAACATTCTCGGAGTATTCGCCTTTCATCATGTGAGGCATTCCAACAGCAAACTCAACAACTTCTTGACCTCGAGTTACCTCGCCAAGAGCATCGGATAAAACTTTGCCGTGTTCGGATGTAATAATCGCCGCAAGTTCGCCTTTGCGCGCATTGAGTAGTTCGCGGAAATTGAACATAATTGCTTGGCGACGACCGAGTGACAAATCACGCCATTCTGGAAATGCGGCTTTAGCTGAGGCGACTGCGCGATTAATTTCAGCAGCGTTAGCTAGAGAGACATGCTTAGTTTCAACTCCCAGTGCTGGGTCATACACGGGCGCCGTGCGTCCGGATGTACTTGGTGATTCGGCTCCGTCAATCCAATGTGGGACTACAGGTAAATTACTCATTAGACGATACCCACCACATCAACAACGAAAATTAAAGTCTCGTTTGGACCGATAGGTCCGCCACCGGCTGCGCCGTATCCAAGATCTGGTGGAATGACCAAAAGGCGACGACCACCAATCTTCATTCCAGGAATTCCTTGCTGCCAGCCTTTGATTACATTTGCCAATGGGAAAGTCGCTGGGCTACCCGAGGTCCATGACGATTCAACAACCTTGCCGGTTGACCAGGCCATCAATGTGTAATGGACTGTCATCACAGAAGTCGCAACAGCGGCGCTGCCCTTGCCCTCAATAATGTCTTTAGTGACCAGCGTTGTCGGAGGGGTGCCAGATGGCGCCGAAATAGTTGGCGCACTTCCCGCCGCGCCTGTTACCACTGGAAGATTTGCTTGTGTATCGCTCACGCTCTTACCTCCGCAGGAGCTCAGTAATACAGCCGCGATCATGAGGGAAATAGTTAATGGCGCCTTAAAAGCGCTCTCATGTCGTAGACGCATTATTACTCCAATAAATTAGTCGAAATGGTCACTTGAATGACCTAAGCCTATCTATTGAGCCTGAAACTCCTCAACCACGGCGCGAAGGTAGTCCACGCTTACTTTGGCACTCGCCATCGGACCGGCTCCGGCATTTGGTTGGGCTGATAAAACGTTGTCCTCTTCAAGGACAAACCAGCCGTCATATCCAGCCGATAACAGATTCCCGACAATGGCCTTAACATCCATATCGCCTTGCCCAAGTGGACGATAAAGCCCTTGGACACAGGCGTCGTAGTAGGAAATCTCACCGGCTTGAACTTTCTTGGCCCAACTTAAGTCCACATCTTTAAAATGCGTATGTGCGATTCGATGTGAATATTTAGCAGAAAATTCAACGGGATCTGTCCCACCAATCCACATATGACCTGTGTCTAAACAAAATGGAATTGTTGAACCATTCAATACACGCATAATGTCATCTTCGTTTTCCACCATGGTTCCGACGTGGGGATGCAAGACCGCTTTGATCGAAAGTGTTGCCGCGTAATCGCGAATTCGATCCAGATTGCGAAAAACAATTTCCCATTCTGCATCCGACAGTTCAGGACGTTTTCCGTTGTAGCCCTCAATACCCGTACTTGCTGCTAGAACTAAAACTCCCGCGCCAGCTGCGGTGTAACCCGCAAGATCGCTCACAATGCCTGGCAATGGATCATGGTCTGCTTGATGCAAGACAACTGGCACAAAGCCACCTACGGCAACCATCCCATGAGTTTTTAAGAGCGCAGCCTTGGCAGAAGGGTCGGATGGTAAAAAGAAATCAGGTCCAAATTCTGTGGCGCTAAATCCAAGGGCAGACATCTCTTGCAATACCCGCTCTGGATCCATTTGAAATCCCCAACCAGGAACTTCACAGACACCCCAAGAGATTGGTGCTGCCGCAATTTTGATAGCCGTCTTATTCATTTGCGCTCCCTCTAACTAGTTGGTCCACCCAAAAGTGTTGTAATACTCACGCGATTTTTTTGCAATCGGTGCAGGAATATCCAGAGCCGCTAAAGGGAACATGTCCTGCTCGACAATTGCAAAACCATTCCAGTCCACATCCTTCATTGCCTTGGCCAACGCGGCAAAATCCACACTTCCAATAGATGGCTCGCAAGCAACACCTAAACCAACTGCATCGCCGAAGGAGAGACCCTCGGCCATTGCTTTGGCGCGAACAGCGGCTTCCACGCTTTTCAAATGTAGATACGGAATTCGCGAAAACTTCTCGCGCAATAGTGCGGCAGAATCACCATCTCGATATTCATAATGTCCGGTGTCTAAACACAATTGCGTGAATCTTGAATCAGAATCATCGAGAAGCTTGTCCACTTGCCATGCGTATTCAATAACCGAATCAGCATGAGGGTGAAAAGCAAGGACCATTCCATATTCCTCGAGCAGTAACTTTCCTACTTCGTCACACGTGTCTACAAAATTCGTCCAGTCAGAGCCTTCGAGAGAAGTTGGTGTGACCGCAACGCCGTCGGAATTTAGATATCCCTCTGCCATCAATACGAAATATTTGGCACCGAGAGGCCCCGCTAACTTCGCAATCTTTCGAGCCTCGGCCAAAATACCCGCACGGTGAGTGGTGAGATGCATATCTTCTGCGACCATGGTTGCAGCAATGAGTGATTGACCTCGCGATGAAAGTTCGTGAGCCAAGACACCTGGATCTGTTGGTAAGTATCCGTATGGTCCTAGTTCAATCAAATGGTGACCAGTTGCTGCAGCTTCATCCAAAAACTGGGGCCAGAGGGGTTGGCTCGGATGTTCTGGAAGCCACACTCCCCAAGAATCGGGGGCAGTGCCAAATTTGAGTGTCATTGAAATTCACCGCTACTTTCGTTTCCGATTGACATTTCGACAAAGTACTTTTCAGCACTGTAGACATGATTACCTAAGTCAATCACTCTTCCGCTTTTATCGCGAGTCACACGATCGATTGTTAGTACGGTCTTATCAGATTCAAGAGCAAGGCGCCTTCGTTCAGTGGGAGTTGCAACTCTTGCACCAATTTTTTGAATTCCTACATCAGCTTTATGACCCGCTCTCTCAAGTAATTCATAGAGTCCATTTGATCCTAATTCTTTGCGGGTAATTTTCTCTGCGATATCAAAAGGAATTAAATTTGAGAGAAGTGCAAGCGGGAAGCCATCAATACTTCGCAATCGTTGTATGCGCACAGCCTCGGAACGAACGGGAACTTCCATAGCTATGCAAAGTTCTTGAGCCATTTCGATTCTTGCGAATCCCGTAACTTCTGTCTGCGGATTTCTTCCTTCAACTTTGAGGTCTTCAAATACTCCATGAAATGTTGGCACCCTACGAATTTGATTTGCTAACACGCTTGTACCAACGCCGTGACGTCGTGCGAGCAAGCCTTCGTTCACTAATTCGTTTATGACATGGCGAACCGTCGGTCTCGATACTCCCCACTTAGTTGCTAATTCAAATTCGCTAGGCAGGTACTCACCCTCTTTAAGAGTGTCGCGCTCAATAAGCACTTTTAATTGAGAGGCAAGTTGCTTATAAACCGGTTCTGGGCTCACCCTGTCTATGCGAAAGCCAAATGCGCTCATAAATCAAAGGTTAACAACTTCTTAACATGTATACAACGGCAAGTGCACGAACTGACAATATCCGTTCGATAACGCACAAATACTGCAGAATCTCAAAAAGAAATGTATGGAATCGTTGACATACCCCAGGGGCATGTGGCTACTGTTCGCCTCAGCAGATCCACCCCGTGGGCAGGCCCTCGAAGAATTCTTTCAGAGCTTTCAAAGGATCGGCTGGATGCATCATCGGATGCATCCTTCTCTTACAGAAAGGAAAGTCAGGGTCTATGCAAACTCTCAACCGTAAAGTCTTTGGTGTTGGGCTAGTTGCGGCACTTTTCCTCGCCGTTCTTCCCGTCTCTAATGCAGCCACAGCTGCTGCTGCCGCACTCGGCACTAGTTGCAAGAAAGAAAATGCAACAGGAAAAGGCACAAGCCTCGGTAAAACTCTTACATTGACATGTAAGAAAGCCAGTGGCCAATTGGTATGGACTGACACTCGGGTCATTAAACTTTCTGTGATTGCAAACGCAATCAAAGGCGGAAAGAACTCCTCCAATGCGATCTGGTTACAAGATTACGTAATCCCTAACTACACCGCAGATGCCGCTCTTCGTGGATACACAGTCAGTGTTAAATTCACAGGACAAGGCGTTGCTGATGAGGCTTACAAGAGCGGAATCGCACTTGATCTCAAGGCAAAGACTGGCGCAGACATCATGAACATCGATGGAATCTGGGTTGGTGAATTCGCAGATGCTGGATACATCCAGCCACTTTCAAAAATTGTTGGTTCTTCCTTCACAAAGTGGGAAGGCTGGTCACAAATCAATACAGCTGTACAAGATTTGATGTCATATAACGGAACTCGTTACGGAATCCCACAAGGTACCGATGGACGCATCTTGTACTTCAACAAGAAGATATTTGCCGCCGCTGGACTTCCTACCGACTGGCAACCGAATTCTTGGGCTGACATCTTGGCGGCCGCCAAGAAGATCAAAGACACACAATCAGGTGTTACACCATTGCAAATCAACGCTGGTACTCAAATGGGTGAAGCTACAACAATGCAAGCGGCACTGCCACTCCTTGTTGGAACAGGTGAGCGCATCTATGACCCAGCTACAAAGAAGTGGGCAGGCAACACTTCCGGTATCCGCAAGGTCTTGCAGTTCTATTCCGATGTTTATGGAAGCAAGGAATACGGAAATTCAACTTGGCAGCTCACTGCTACAGGTCGCGATGATTCATTCCAATCTTTTGCTGACGGCAAGGTCGGAATTCTCGGCGAAGGCGATTACGGTTGGCGCGGAGTGTGGAACCCATCATCGGGTAACCACAAGATGGCTACACGTAATACAGACATTGGATTCGCTAAGATTCCAGCGTACACACCGGGAGCCGGAATTCGCGGTCAAAACTTCGTTTCAATGTCCGGTGGTGGAGGATACGTCCTCAACCCAGGTACAAAGAACGCGGCCATGACATGGGACCTCCTCACATTCATGAACAATCGTGAATCCATTCAGGCATCGCTCAATGGCTCAGTTAAAATCAGCCAGAGAAACGATGTAAACAACTACATCACCAGTGCAAATGCTGACACATGCATCGACTTCATCGTTAAGAATGTCATGCCACTCACTGCATACCGCCCTGGTCTAGCACTCTACCCAGCAGTCTCTACCGAATTCCAAAAGGCTACTGAAGCCATTGTTAACGGTAAGAGTGTTGCTGAAGCAGCAGCTGCATATGAAACTGCAGTAAAGGGCCTTGTCGGAGCTGGAAACGTAAAGTCCAGCTGATAAGTGTCAATCCTTCCTAGGGAACAGCACCACCGGTCCAGAAAATGGACCGGTGGTGCTGTTCTCAACTCACGTTCGGCGATGCTCTTCTTGTTCCCATCCGCCATATTCATAACAATATTTCTCATCATTCCTGCTGTTTGGACTCTCTATCTGGGACTCACGAACTACAGTCTCACAGGACTCGCTGCCGCCAACCCGAAATTTGTTGGGCTTCAAAACTATGCGACAGTACTTAAAGATCCAGAGTTTTATAATTCATTCAAATTAACAATTATCTTCGTAATCGGTTCAGCCATCATTGGTCAAGCACTTCTGGGATTCATTATCGCTTGGACGTTTTCCGATAAACCAGGCAAATTGCGATCCTTCGTTGAAGTCATAATCATCCTTGCCTGGATGGTGCCAAGTTCCGTGGTGACATTCCTTTGGTCCGCATTTCTTAATGGCCAAAATGGCACGTTGAATAAAATCATAGGCGGTCAGACTGAGTGGCTAATAACGCACCCGATGCTTTCAATTATTGTTTTTAACAGTTGGCGCGGTGCAGCATTTTCCGTTTTACTTTTTGGTGCAGCCATTGCTGCAGTACCAAAGTCACATCTTGAGGTAGCACGAATTGCAGGTGCATCTAAGTATCGCCAGCTCCGCGATATTATTGTTCCAGCTTCACGTGGTCATATTTTGACTAACCTTCTTCTTATTTCGCTCTGGAGTTTTAACTTATTCACTCCATATCTGCTCACGGGCGGCGGTCCAGGTGGAAAGACAGAAATCCTCCCGATCTTCGTCTACGAAAAAGCATTGAGGTACTTCAACTTCGGAATTGCTTCGGCAATTGCCACAATCATGCTACTTATCAATTTTGTCTTTGCACTGATTGTTATAAGGCGAGGTAAACAAAAATGACCAAAACTCGTAAAAGAAAACAGAAGTGGACTCTGAAACGAACCGGTGGGCGTGCATCTTTTTGGATGTTCACCTTTCTCATTATCGCCTTCTTCTCCACTCCCCTGCTTTGGTTAGTCTTTGCACCGTTTGATTTAACCCCAAGGCTAAATATCAAACTACCAACATTGTCTTTCAATAATTTTCATGAAATGTCCCAAAATCCGTATGCCATTCACTCACTCCTGAATTCGCTTCTCTTTTCAGTAGGAACTGGCTTACTCGTCATCTGCGTTGGTGCACCTGCCTCCTATGCCCTTAGCCGGGTGAAATTTGTTGGGCGCGACCTCTTTCTCTATATTCTCTTACTCTTCTCATCAGTGGTAACCGGTACCGCAGCAATGGTTCCCATATTCCTGCTCTGTTTGAATCTGGGACTCATTAATACTTTCTACGGTGTAATTCTGGTTATGGGAGGCGGTCTACTCCCTGCTGCGATCTTTATTCTGAAAGACTTTACGGACTCGACACCAAAAAGTTACGAAGAGTCCGCCAGAATATTTGGGGCAAGTTCTTTCCAAATCTTAAGAAATATTGTTGTACCCATAATTCGTCCCGGTCTTGCAGTTATCTTCGTCTGGGCATTTGTTGGAGCATGGGGAGATTTCTTGGTTCCATTCATTTTGATTCGTGCACCAGAGCGCTCCCCAGCGGCAGTGCTGATGTACAGCTTCTATACCGAAGGCGGGCAAGCGATGTTGACGACTTTGGCAGCGTTCGCACTTTTATATACAGTGCCAGTAATTGTGATGTATCTATATGTAAATAAGCGGTATGGCTTCCGCTTCTACGGAGGGATCAAAGGATGAGCGGGTTCGTTGAGGTTAAGAATCTCACCAAGATATTTCCTAATGGAACGAAGGCGCTAGATTCCCTTAATCTATCAATCGAACAGGGCGAGTTCTTCGCTCTGCTTGGACCTTCAGGATGTGGCAAAACAACCCTTTTGCGGACAATCGGAGGGCTCGAGCAAGTAACTGATGGCGAGATATACATCGATAATACCGAAGTTACTTATGTAGAACCTGGCGATAGAAATATCGCAATGGTATTTCAAGATTATGCGCTCTACCCGCACATGTCCGTAGAGGAAAACATCGGTTACCCCTTGAAGGTGCGAAAGATTGAAAAGGGGTTGCGCGCTGAACGCATTATGACGGCAGCCGAAGCGTTACAAATTCAAAATCTGATGGACCGTAAGCCAAGTCAGATTTCTGGTGGGCAACAACAACGTGTCGCCGTAGCGAGAGCAATGGCAACGCGCCCTAATTTGTATCTCTTTGATGAACCCCTATCAAATCTAGATGCACGTTTGCGCCTTGAAGCACGAACTTTCTTAAAGCAATTGCAGCGCGAACTTGGGGTAACCACAATTTTAGTGACACATGATCAAAGTGAGTCACTAGCACTTGCCGACCGAATGGCGGTTATGGAACTCGGCACTATTCGCCAATTGGGTTCCCCTGCAGAGTTCTTCCATCGACCAGCTAATCTATTTGTTGCTGCATTCATTGGATCAACACCTATGAATCTCTTGGATGGCAAAATTGTCAACGGAATGGTTCATGTTGGTGATTCACAAATCAATGTACCTTTCGCAACTAAATCCGCTTCAGAAGGTCAAAACGTTGTGCTCGGAGTAAGACCGGAATATGTCTCTGTATCAAGCCCTCAATCTGGCGGCTTCACTGGGGTTGTGAAAGTTCTAGAGAATCTCGGAACTCATTACCTAGTCTCTATTGATTGCAACGGACTCCTGGTCCGTGGAACCGTGCCCGATGGCGAAGAACCCACTCCTGGATCAATAATTTCATTATTGCCAGATCCAAAACGCACTCTTTTGTACGACAAAGAAAGTGGTGATTTGATCTAGTGCCTTCAGTCACGCAGACTTTCACTTTGGTAGATCGAGAAGATTCGATCTACCACTACGTACCCTTTGATGTTCCAATTGGTGCTAGCGGTGTCACCGTGACTTACTCCTTTACAGGTTTCCTGTCCGTTGTGGATTTAGGAATCTTTGATCCTGTTGGATTTCGAGGTTGGACGGGAAGTGCAAGAAAAGTTGCGATGATTGCGCCAGGGAAAGCAACGCCTGGTTACCTTCAAGGGGAAATGCAAAGTGGCACATGGTTTGTGGCTTTGGGTTTACACCGAATAGATCCTGAAGGCACCTCTGTAACTGTCACATGGGAGATAGGTAAACCTGACTTTCCTAAAGACGAAGAACTCCTGCCACCTGCACAGCGCCCCCCTAGGCGCCACTTGCCTTCCAGACCTGGTTACCGTTGGTTTGCATCTGATTTACACACACATTCGCTCCATTCAGATGGTTCGCTCTCCATCGATCAACTGACGGCACTTGGCGCACAAAGAGGTCTTGAAATCCTGGCTATCACCGACCATAACAACACGAGCCATCACCATCTCTTGCCAGGGGCTGCCGCTCGACATCAGATCAATCTCCTCGCCGGACAAGAAGTCACTACAGATTCAGGTCACGCTAATGCTTTCGGTGAAATTCCATGGGTAGATTTTCGAGAAGCGACCCAACTTTGGCTTGAATCAACAATGCTCCACAGCGGGTTGCTGTCCATCAATCATCCGCTTTCAGCGCCATGTGACTGGAATCGCGATATCCCAGAAGGAATCCATCTCACTGAACTATGGCACTCGAGTTGGGATAGAAAAAGTAGCGACCCCATTGCCTGGTGGGTGGACAACGGCGCAATCCCGATCGGTGGAAGTGATTTTCATCGTGAAGGATCAGACGGCCTCCCCGGCCAACCTACAACATGGATTGAAATCAATTCAGAATCGGATGAGGTGACCGAGTGGCAAATTCTAGAAGCTCTATCATCCGGTCGAACTTCAATCTCAGGTGATGTGAACGACCCTGTAATTATTCCCGTGGGTGATGAAGTCTTCGTTCTAGACGGGGAAGGTTGCTCCCTCATGGCACCTAATGGAACGATTACGGCGATACTCACCAATATTCACAAAGTAAAGGCATCGAGTGGACTATATTCCTTGATTGATCCAAAGGGCCACTACCAATCATTGTGCGACGTACGTACATAAGCTTCAAGAAAGGTTCGAATCAAAATGTCCAAGATTCGCATTGCAGTTATCGGCGCGGGCGCTGTGACTTCAACCATCCACTTGCCAATTCTCACCCGGCGCAGTGACCTATTTAGCATCGAAGCTTTGTTTGACCTTAATCTTGAGTCTGTCAAAACCTTAGGGGAACGTTTTGGAATCCCCGCGACAAAACAATTTTCAGATGCAGAAGAAATGTTCCAGAAATCCAAACTCGACGCAGTCCTCATCTTGAATTCAGGCTCTCACGCAGACCTGGTGGTTGCATCACTTTCACAAGGTCTCGATGTCTTCTGCGAAAAACCACTGGCATATAACCACAAAGAGATTCAAAGAATCCAAGATGCCCTCAAGAAAAGCAAGAAGCACCTCATGGTCGGTTACATGAAGGCACACGACCCAGCGGTTATGCAAGCAGCAGAACTCATAAAATCACAGGGATCACCTAGAAATGTCGATGTCATGGTTTTGCATCCCAGTGGAGAAAGTCAATTAGCAACTTCCGAGATATCGGTAAACCAGCCAGCGCCATCACCAGAATTGATTAACTATTTCGGTGAGTCAGCACGTTTAGTTCAAGAAGAATCCTTGGGAGTTTTTGCGAGCGAGCTTGGTAACTTCTACATGAATGTTCTTTGCGGGAGCCTCATCCATGAACTCTCCGTATTACGGGCGTTGGGTTTGGAAATCACCAAAGTTGACTATGTAGATCGTTGGCCCAAGACTCCAGAAACCGAGTCAATCCTCGTTGTTGCACGCACTGCAGATGACATTGCCGACGA
>CAIYRR010000054.1 GCA_903928745.1 uncultured Actinomycetes bacterium
CGATAACGCCTGGGCGATCGGTGTAGCGCATAAAGAGAAGGTGCTCAGTCGGCACTAAGTCGAGATCGTAATCATCAATAGCAACAATCTTTTGTACTTGGCGAATACCCATCAAAGTTCCGCTTACAGTTATTTTCACACCATTAGCTAGCGCAGCATGAAGAGTAAGCAGATTGCGATGGCCGTGAGAGACCACATCAGTCGTTACATTCGAAACTAAACCGCGTTGTGCGGCAATGCCAGGCGCATTTACATAAGTTACATCTTCAGCGCCTAAAGCATTCAGGGCTCCTCGCAAAGAACTGATCGCAAGAATCGAACAATCATGTGCGGCAATTTCTCCACTGACCTGAACATCAATGCTGACTGGAACTTCGCCGGCAAGACCCACAAGAACCCCAGCAAGTTTCTCGACTAGTGGAAGTGCAGGACGAACATCTTCATGAATGATTCCGCCTTTTACATTTACTGCATCAGGTACCAATTCGCCGGCAAGAGCCTTACGAACTGATACTGCAACGGCAATGCCCGCACGCTCTTGTGCCTCGTCCGTTGAAGCTCCCAAGTGCGGAGTCGCAACAACTTGATCCAAGGTAAACAGTGGTGAATCGGTACAAGGTTCTGTAGAGAAAACATCTAGCCCCGCACCAGCAACGCGACCTTCAACGATTGCGTCATAAAGAGCGGCCTCATCTAGTACGCCACCGCGAGCTGCATTGATGATACGAACTGCAGGTTTTACTTTCTTAAGCGCTTCAACGCCAATGAGGTTGGCAGTCTCTTTTGTCTTAGGCAAGTGAATCGTGATGAAATCACTTACAGATAAAAGTTCATCCAAGCCAACTAAGCGCACGCCCAATTGAGCCGCACGAGCAGGTTGAAGATAGGGATCATAAGCAACAACGTTCATGCCAAAAGCTTGCATGCGCGCAGCAACTAATTGGCCAATCCGACCAAAACCAACGATACCTAAGGTTTTTTCGAAGAGCTCGGCACCTGTGTACTTTGATCGTGCCCATTTGTTATTACGAAGTGCTGCATGCGCAGGTGAAATAAAACGTGCCGATGCTAGTAACAACCCGATTGCTAATTCAGCGGCGCTCACAATGTTTGAAGTTGGCGCATTGACAACCATGACACCTGCAGCAGTTGCTGCAGGGATCTCTACGTTATCTAGACCAACGCCTGCACGTGCAATAACTTTCAAACCTTTTGCCGCAGTAATTGCTTCAAGATCCATCTTTGTAGCAGAGCGAATAAGTACTGCGTCTACTCCTGCAGCAAGTGCGGCAAGGAGTTCCGCGCGATTTGCTCCGTCGCAATGGCGCACCTCAAAATCTGGTCCAAGGGCATCAAGTGTCGCTGGACTTAGTTCTTCAGCAATTAAAACGACAGGTTTAGCCACGTGCAGCACTACCTTCTTTGTAATCATCCTTTGAACCCTTAACCCAGGACATCATCTTGCGCAGTTCGCGCCCGACAGCTTCGATTGGGTGGGTCTCGCCTTTTGCGCGTGCTGCCTTGAATTCAGGCGCCCCTGCATCTTGATCATCAATGAAACGCTTTGCGAAGTTTCCATTTTGAATATCAGCAAGAACGGCCTTCATGTTCTCCTTGACGCGAGGATCAATCACACGTGGACCAGAAACATAATCACCGAACTCAGCGGTGTCTGAGACTGACCAGCGTTGCTTTGCAATTCCGCCTTCGTACATCAAATCCACAATCAACTTGAGTTCATGAAGACATTCAAAGTAAGCAACTTCAGGTTGATATCCGGCTTCAGTCAAAACTTCAAAGCCGTACATAACGAGTTGTGAAGCGCCACCGCAAAGGACGGATTGCTCTCCGAAGAGATCGGTTTCAGTCTCTTCAGTAAAAGTGGTGAGAATTCCACCGGCACGAAGTCCACCAATTGCCTTGGCATAAGAAAGTGTCAGTGGCCATGCATTTCCTGTTGCATCCTGCTCAACCGCAACGATGACAGGCACTCCGCGTCCCGCTGAATATTCGCGACGAACCAAGTGTCCTGGACCTTTAGGAGCAACCATGCAGACATCAACATTTGATGGTGGGGTGATGTATCCATAACGAATATTGAATCCATGACCGAAGAAAATGGCATCGCCATCTTTAATGTTTGGCAAAATTGACTCAGCATAAATGTGACGCTGGACAGGATCTGGAGCAAGAATCATGATGACCGTTGCTTCTTTAACGGCTTCAGCAACGCTTACAACGCGAAGTCCTTCAGCCTCTGCCTTTGCGCGTGACTTGGATCCTTCTGCCAAACCGATGCGAACATCAACTCCACTTTCACGCAGGTTAAGTGCATGTGCATGTCCTTGGGATCCGTATCCAATTACGGCAACCTTTCGGCCCTGGATGATGGATAGGTCCGCATCTTCATCGTGATACATCGTTGCCACGGCAGTTTTCCTTTTCTCTGTTTCGGTGATCGATTTAGTTTTGATAATCGGCCTGAGTGCCGATTTCATGGAGCGTAGAAATTCCTTGAGCACTTAAGGTGCGGTCTGAAAGTGCGGCACTGCCTTTTTCGAGTGCAACCAGACCAGATTGCACCAATTCTTTTATTCCATAGGGAGTCAGCCCAGCAAGGAGCGCCTCGATATGCGCTGGTTCGCCGATTGCTTGAACAGTTAAGAATCCACCATCTTCGTTGACGATGGTGGCCGAAAACTTTTCAACGAGTGAAGAAATTTCCGACTTCTTGGATCCAGCATTTACTTTAACCAGGAGAAGCTCACGCTTTACGGTGGTTTCGTCAGTCATTTCTGAAATCGCAATAACGTTCACTAATTTATAGAGCTGAGCCATTACTTGATCAAGAACATGGCCATCGAGGTTTAAAACGATAGTCATACGGGAGATATCTGGATTCTCGGTCGGACCAACTGCCAGCGAATCGATGTTGTATGCGCGACGAGAAAAGAGCGAGGCGACGCGCGCCAAAACACCAGGGCTGTTTTCTACGAGAACTGCGAGCGTATGTGTACTCATCACAACTCCTGCGAATCCCAGTCGGGAGCAATCCCCCGAGCAATCATGATTTCATCATTTGATGTTCCAGCCGCAACCATTGGCCAAACCATCGCATCACGGAAAACTCTGAAATCCACAACGACTGGTTGATCGTTGATAGACATCGCTTCCTTGATGACCGCATCTACATCTTCAGGTCGCTCACACCGCAGTCCTGCACATCCCATTGCATCTGCCAGTTTTACGAAATCTGGAATGCGCTTTGAATGTAAGGAAGTGTTGGAATAGCGACCTTCATAGAACATGGTCTGCCACTGGCGAACCATGCCCAAACTTTCGTTGTTGATGATGGCGACTTTGATAGGGATGTTATTGAGTGAGCAGGTGACGAGTTCTTGATTCGTCATTTGAAAACATCCGTCGCCATCAATTGCCCAGACAGTCGTGTCAGGCATGCCAACTTTTGCTCCCATAGCCGCAGGAACTGCGTATCCCATGGTTCCAAGTCCGCCAGAGTTCAACCAAGTGCGAGGCTTTTCATATTTTACAAATTGGGAAGCCCACATTTGATGTTGCCCAACACCTGCAACATAAATGGAATCAGGTCCAGAAATCGCGCCAATTCGTTCGATGACATATTGAGGAGAAGTAGAACCATCTACTGGTTTGTCATAACCCAACGGGTATGCCGCGCGAAGTGATGACATTTGGCGCCACCAAACGGTGAGATCGGGTTTGTTTTTCTTGAACTCTTCCTGAAGTGCCAGAATCAGCGCGTTCAAAGTATGAGCAAGATCGCCAATGATTGGGACATCAGCAAATCGATTCTTTCCAATTTCCGCAGGATCAATATCTGCATGAATAACTTTTGCATGGACTGCGAAGGAGGAAAGTTTTCCCGTCACGCGATCATCAAAGCGAGCGCCAAGCGTGATGAGAAGATCGCTCTTTTGCAGCGCAGTAACTGCTGCAACGGTGCCATGCATTCCGGGCATTCCTAAATGCAAGTTATGACTGTCAGGGAATGCACCGCGTGCCATAAGAGTAGTAACGACAGGTGCACCCAGAAGTTCTGCAATCTGCATCAATTGCTTTGATGCATTCGCTTTAATGATTCCGCCACCTACGTAGAAAACAGGTTTCTTAGCCTGGGCAATCAAGGCAACAGCATCGCGAATTGCTTGAGCATCTGGTTCTACTTGTGGTTTATATCCAGCAAATTGAATGCTCGTTGGATATGAAAAATTTGTCATTTTCTGCAAGGCATCTTTTGCGATATCAACAAGAACAGGTCCTGGACGTCCCGTGCTTGCAATGTGGAATGCTTCGGCAATCGCACGAGGAATATCATCGGGATTGGTAACTAAATAATTATGTTTCGTTATCGGCATGGTTATGCCGCGAATATCTGCCTCTTGAAAGGCATCAGTTCCAATGGCGGCCGATGGCACTTGCCCCGTAATTGCAACGAGTGGAACGGAATCCATTTGGGCATCAGCTAATGGAGTTACAAGGTTGGTAGCACCCGGACCTGAAGTGGCCATGCAGACGCCAACGCGACCCGTAACTTGGGCGTACCCCGTGGCGGCATGGCCAGCGCCTTGCTCATGTCGAACCAAGATATGGCGAATTTTGGAATCGTAAAGTGGATCGTAGACAGGCAAGACTGCGCCACCAGGAATTCCAAACATGACATCGACGCCAGCGGCTTCTAAGGATTTAACGAGGCTGCTCGCCCCAGTCATCTCTGTTCCCATCTCTACTCCCTTCACTACAGTTCGAATAATTTGCCCTAGTAATGCAAAAACCCTCAGTGAATAACTGAGGGTAGCGCGCGATCAAATGGAACTAGATCGCGCGCTTTTCAATCACTACTACTGAAATCATGGGCTTATTCTCCAACTACAAGCGCAAAACCGTCAACCCCTGAGATTGTCATCTCACACTTTGGACTCTTTGGGGACTAATCGCAGACCGCACCTTTACTGGCAGATCCAACCAATTTTGCGTATTTGGAGAGAACTCCACGGGTGTACTTATGTGGAATCGGGACGAAGCCAATTCGCCGAGTGGCTAATTCTTCTTCCGAAACTAATAAATCAAGCGTGCGTTTTACCGTATCGATACGGATACGGTCGCCATCTTTCACAAAAGCGATGGGTCCGCCTTCGGATGCCTCAGGTGCAACGTGACCGACGCACAGTCCAGTGGTACCTCCTGAGAATCGTCCATCTGTGAGCAAGAGCACGGATTTACCGAGTCCGGCACCTTTGATTGCGCCAGTAATCATCAACATTTCGCGCATTCCCGGTCCACCCTTTGGGCCTTCATAACGAATGACGACAACATCACCAGCTTGAATCGTGCCATTTTCAAGTGCATCCATCGCATGTTGTTCGCGTTCGAAAACTCGGGCAGGTCCCTCAAAAAGTTCAACACCCACTCCAGCAGTTTTTGTTACTGCGCCTTCAGGTGAAAGTGATCCGTTCAGAATTGTTATTCCACCGCCAAGTGAAAGAGGGTTACTCGTTGCGCGGAGAATTTCGCCATCTGCATCAGGTGGGGCGATATCGGCCAAGTTTTCAGCCATTGTTTTCCCGGTAACTGTAAGGACATCGCCATGGAGGAGACCTGCATCAAGAAGCGCTTTCAAAACTACGGGAACTCCACCAACTTTATCCATGTCACTCATAACAAAGCGACCGAATGGTTTGAGATCGCCCAGCAATGGAACTTTGGATCCGATTCGATGGAAATCTTCTAGGTCGAGATCAACATCTGCCTCATGTGCGATTGCAAGTAGATGGAGCACGGCATTTGTCGAACCACCTAGCGCCATAACTGCAGTGATTGCATTTTCAAATGCAGGTTTAGTCAAAATATCGCGAGTGGTTATTCCTTGACGAATGAGCTCTACAACCGCAGCACCGGCTTTTACGGAATAGGCATCACGACGACGATCAACAGCAGGTGGTGCAGCCGAACCAGGAAGAGAAAGTCCAATTGCCTCCCCCACGGTTGCCATGGTGTTTGCTGTGTACATGCCACCACATGCGCCTTCACCTGGGCATATCGCGCGTTCGATTTTGTCTACTTGCTCTTGTGAAATTAATCCACGAGCACAAGCACCCACAGCTTCGAATGCATCAATGATCGTTACATCTTTACCATCTACTTGGCCGGGCAAAGTGGAACCTGCGTAAACAAAAACGCTCGCTACATCGATACGTGCAGCAGCCATCATCATTCCTGGTAGCGATTTATCGCAACCTGCAAACGTGACCATTCCATCAAGACGCTCGGCTTGCATCACTGTCTCGACTGAATCGGCAATTACTTCGCGTGAAACAAGTGAGAAGTGCATACCTTCGTGTCCCATAGAAATTCCATCAGAGACGGAGATCGTGCCAAATTGCATGGGAAAACCCCCCGCATCAATAACTCCTTGACGCGAAGCTTTTGCAAGACGATCGAGGGATAAATTGCATGGAGTGATTTCGTTCCACGAAGAGACGATGCCAATCTGAGGCTTCACCCAATCTTCATCTCCCATTCCCACTGCGCGCAACATTCCGCGCGCTGGGGCGCGTTCCATACCATCTGTAACAAGACCCGATCGAGGTTTCATTGTGCTCATGCGGCAATCGTAAAGGCTTCGGCAGGCACTTGTCGCATTTCACGGTAAACTTCCACTATTCAAGATTTGTTCTAGTCAATCCAAAAAACCCACCGAAAGAGGTTCAAGCGTGTTCGAGAATGCCTATAAAGATGGTCTAGATCCAAATAGATGGCGCACGTTATTTGTAGTAGCCATTTCGCAACTTATGGTCGTTCTTGATTCATCTATCGTGAACATCGCAATTCCTAGCGCTACAAAAGACTTAGGAATTAGCGTTGCCAACCGCCAGTGGATTATTACCGCTTACACATTGGCCTTCGGTTCACTCCTTTTACTTGGTGGACGCATTGGTGACTACATGGGTCGCAAGAAGATCTTCCTGGTCGGTCTTATTGGATTTGCCAGTGCTTCTGCACTTGGTGGAATCGCATCAACCCAACATCTTCTCTTTGCTGCTCGCGCACTTCAGGGTGTTTTCGGCGCCCTGCTTGCTCCTGCCGCACTTGCGATCATTAGCGTGACTTTTACTATCCCTAAGGAACGCGCAAAAGCATTCGGTGTAATTGGCGCAATTTCCGGTGGAGGCGCAGCAATTGGTTTAATCCTCGGTGGAACGCTTACCGAATACTTCTCATGGCGCTGGTGCTTGGGCGTAAATGTTCCTATCGCCATCATTGCTGCAATCCTTGCTTTCAAATTCGTTCATGAGTCAAAAGCAACAGGTGATAACACATATGACATTCCGGGAGTGCTTACTGCAACCGCTGGACTTTTCTCACTCACATACGGATTTAACCAGGCTGCGACTCACGGCTGGACTGACGGACACACAATTGGATTCCTTGTTGGAGCCGTAGTTCTGTTAATCAGTTTCGTCGTTATCGAAAAACGTGTTGCCAATCCACTCATGCCTCTTCGTGTAGTCACAGAGCGCAACAGAGGCGGGTCCTACCTTGGTTCTCTCATCGTTGGAGCTGGACTGTTTTCTATGTTCCTATTCCTCGGTCTCTACCTCCAAATGATTCTTGGATACTCCCCATTGAAGTCAGGATTTGCATTCTTGCCGTTCACGGTCGGAATCATTCTCTTCGCTGGAATTGCTTCTGCGCTACTTCCTAAAGTTGGACCGAAACCACTCATGGTTCCAGGGTTACTTGCAGCCGGTATCGGTTTGCTTCTTCTGACTCGCATCACTCCAGAGACCGCATACATCACTCATGTTCTGCCGGCTCTATTAATTATGTCGAGTGGAATGGCTTTGGTCTTTATTCCACTGACGACAACATCTCTTCATGCTGTGGGAAATCACGACACCGGTGTGGCCAGTGCGATGATTAACACGAGTCAGCAAATTGGTGGCTCACTAGGAACTGCGTTGCTCAATACTGTTGCCGCAACTGCGACAACAACCTATATCGCCACTCACAAAGATATGGGCAAATCATTGCAACCATTCGCAATGACCCACGGCTTCACAACTGCATTCACAGTAAGCGCCGGTTTATTATTTGTTGGAGCTGTTGTACTTGCTCTCTTCATCAACATTGGCAAAGAAGCCGTTGTTGAAACAGAAGGCGTTGTTGTTCACTAAGTAGTTGGTTGACCCAAGTGGCCAAGTAGGAGCTCTCGTACGCGAGCAGCATCTGCTTGGCCTTTGGTTTCTTTCATGACTGCTCCAATGAGGGCACCTGCTGCAGGAATATGACCATTTCGTATTTTCTCTGCCGTTTCAGGTTGAGCAGCAATTGCGCGCTCGATGGCAGCCATAAGAGCTGATTCATCTGAAACTACTTTCAAACCACGAGATTCAATAACGGAAGCGGGTGCTCCCTCCCCTGCGATCACGCCTTCAACAACTTGTCTGGCAAGTTTGTCAGTGAGTTCCCCGTTGGCAACGAGGGCAACAATTTGAGCCACATCAGTGGGCGAGATTGAAAGATCAGCAATGGTTATGCCTTGCTCTTTAGCAAATCGAGAACTTTCTCCGATCCACCAACCGCGTGCGCGTGTTGGATCTGCGCCTAACTTAACTGTTGCCTCAACAATATCGAGAGCGTCAGCGTTGATCATTGCCGCCATCTCTTTATCTGGGACTGACCATTCCGTCTGCAAACGCTTGCGACGAAGTGTTGGTTGCTCTGGCAAAGTAGCGCGCAAAGTTTCTATCCATGCAGCATCTGGCGCCACAGGAACCAAATCCGGCTCTGGGAAATAGCGATAGTCCTCTGCTTGCTCTTTTGATCGACCAGAACGTGTCAAGCCACTCTCTTCTTGGAAGTGACGAGTTTCTTGAACAACGCGCTCTCCCTTATTGAGTAGCTCGGCATGGCGAATCATTTCTCCGCGCACTGCACGCTCTACAGATCGAAGCGAGTTAACGTTTTTAGTTTCGCTACGGGTGCCGAGTGTTTCAGCACCTATGAGGCGAAGTGAAACGTTGGCATCGCAGCGCAAAGAACCTTGCTCCATGCGAACATCACTCACACCGAGAGAGCGCAAAATGTCGCGCAATTCAGCAACGTAGGCCTTTGCAACTTCTGGTGCATATTTACCGGTGCCCGGAACAATTTTGGTAACGATCTCCACCAAAGGAATTCCTGCGCGGTTGTAATCAAGAAGTGAATAGTCAGCGCCATGAATACGACCCGTGGCACCGCCCACATGGAGTGATTTCCCCGTGTCTTCTTCCATGTGAACACGTTCAATTTCAACACGGAATTTCTTAATACCTTCATCAGTGTCAATTTCCACATCCAAATAGCCGTTGACGCAGATGGGCTCGTCGTATTGAGAGATCTGGAAATTCTTTGGCATATCAGGATAGAAATAATTCTTACGAGAGAAACGGCTAAATGGAGCAATGGAGCAATTAAGTGCAAGGCCAATCAAAATAGATGACTCGATTGCCTTCTCATTGACGACTGGCAGAGCCCCGGGCATTCCCAAACAGACGGGACATGTTTGCGTATTTGGTTCGCCACCAAAAATTGTGCTGCAACCGCAGAACATTTTCGAATGTGTGTTGAGTTCTACGTGAACTTCAAGACCAAGTACTGGTTCGTATTTCGCGATGACATCCTCATATGTAAGGCTCACTTTGCACCTGCCAATGCTGGAATCTGGGATAGCAGAGGTGCGCCCCATTGCGACAACAATGATGCTTCAAGTGCTGCGCCTACTGAATACATTCTTTGGTCCTGCATTGCCGGCGCCATTACCTGGAAGCCAACGGGAAGCCCATCTTCAGGGGCGAGTCCGCAAGGAAGGCTCATTCCACCGATACCGGCCATATTTACAGGAATTGTTGCAATGTCATTGAGATACATCGCAAGAGGATCGTTGGCTTTCTCACCAATCTTGAATGCCGTGGTCGGACACGTTGGGGAAACGAGTACATCAGCTTTTCCAAAAGCGCTATTGAAATCTTGCATAATCAGTGTTCGCACTTTCTGCGCGCTGCCGTAATAAGCATCAAAATATCCCGATGAGAGCGCATAAGTGCCAAGAATGATGCGGCGCTTTACTTCTCGACCGAAACCAACTTCGCGAGTGAGATTCATGACGGATTCGGCTGATGCCCCGTCTTCGTCTCCCACTCGAATTCCATAACGCATCGCATCAAAGCGAGCCAAGTTGGAAGAACATTCACTTGGGGCAATCAAGTAATACGCTGCAAGTGCGTACTCAAAGTTAGGGCAAGAAACTTCGACAATTTCTGCTCCGGCCTTAGCGAGAAGTTCAAGAGACTCTTCAAAACGTGAACGAACGCCTGCTTGGTATCCATCACCATTGAGTTCTTTCACAACGCCGATTTTCATTCCCTTAACATCGCCGCTGCGAGCAGCCTGAACAACTTGCGGCACTGGTGCATCGATACTCGTTGCATCATGAATGTCATGACCTGCAATCACTTCGTGCAACAACGCGGCATCAAGAACCGTGCGTGCACATGGTCCTGCTTGATCAAGGCTCGAAGAAAAAGCGATAAGACCATAACGCGAAACTCCGCCGTACGTTGGCTTAACTCCGACAGTTCCCGTAACTGCTGCTGGTTGGCGAATCGAACCGCCTGTATCGGTACCAATCGCTAGCGGTGCTTGGAAGGCGGCAAGTGATGCAGATGATCCGCCACCTGATCCGCCCGGAATGCGTGTGAGATCCCAAGGGTTATGTGTTGGTCCATAGGCAGAGTTTTCGGTAGATGATCCCATTGCGAATTCATCCATATTTGTTTTACCCAAAATAACAATGCCTGCGGATTTCATTTTCGAAACAACTGTTGCATCATATGGCGGACGCCATCCTTCAAGAATTTTCGATCCAGCAGTTGTCGGAATGCCTTTTTGCACCATCACATCTTTAAGGGCAAGTGGTACTCCAGCGAGAGGTCCAACTTTTTCTCCGCGTGCACGGGCATCATCGACAGATTTAGCCTGACTCAATGCGCCCTCAGTATCCACATGCAAGAAGGCATGGACTTGCGAATCAACTGCAGAAATACGATCAAGGTGGGCTTGTGTTAATTCAACAGATGTAATCTCACCGGCTTGCATTGCAGAAGCCATTTCATGTGCGGCGTGAGTAATCATGCTTCCTCCCCCAAAATTTGAGGAACACGGAAGCGTTGCTCTTCACTTGCTGGGGCACCAGATAGCGCAGCTTCGGGTGAAAGACTCGGCACAACCACATCAGGACGTGTCACATTTCGAAGTGGCAAAGGATGCGATGTGGGCACGATGTCCGGGGTTGCAACTTCCTGTACACGAGCAACGGCTTCGAGAATCACATCAAGCTCGGAGGCTAGCGAATCTAGTTCTGGATCGGTCATATCTATGCGCGCAAGGCGGGCTAGATGTGCGACATCACTTCGTGACAGAGTGCTCATGGGCCGTATTCTATTTATTCAAGCCCCTAACTGCGAATCTGACCTGTTCCTGTGACAATCCACGTGGTCGTAGTCATCGCTTCAAGCCCCATTGGACCACGTGCGTGTAACTTTTGATTTGAGATTCCAATTTCAGCCCCAAATCCCATTTGCTCGCCATCGGTAAATCTCGTCGATGCATTGACCATAACCGCTGCGCAATCAGCTAGCGCGATAAATCGATCAGCTGCCGCTTGTGATTCTGTCACTATCGCTTCAGTGTGATTAGTGCCAAATCGTGCAATGTGATCTGCAGCAGCATCGACCGAACTCACGATACCCACATTCATCTCGAGAACTCCGTACTCGGTTAGCCAATTTTCATGCGAGGCTAATTCGGCAGAAATTCCAAGGGATGCCGCAGTAGCGAGAACTCTTTCATCGCAATGAAGGATTACACCTGCACTGCTCAAGGCTTTCAATGCGAGCGGCAAGAACTCTTCAGCAATGTTTTCGTGAACAAGCAAAGTTTCCGCAGCATTGCACACACTGGGACGATGTGTTTTTGAATTGATGAGAATTGGAATCGCTTTTTCGAGATCTGCATATTGATCCACGTATACGTGACAGACCCCTGCCCCTGTTTCGATGGTGGGTACGGTGGATTCATCGACAACCATACGAATAAGAGAAGCGCTCCCCCGCGGAATCACAAGATCAATCTTGCCTCTCGCGTGTAGCAACGCGCGCACGCTTTCACGATCCTCAGACGGGACCAATTGAATAACATCTGGCGAAATCGATGTCTTCGCTAATGCATCTTTCATTACCTCTACCAAAATGGCATTACTCGAAGATGCGCTAGAGGAACCGCGCAGTAGCGCTGCATTGCCTGACATCAGCAAGATCACCGCTGCATCAATGGTGACATTTGGGCGAGCTTCATAAACCATTCCGACCACGCCAAAGGGAACGGTTTTTTGTTGGAGATGAAGTCCGTTAGCCATAGTGGATTCGCGCAGAATGATTCCAAGAGGCGATGGAAGGTTGGCCACTTGCCTGGCCCCATTCGCCATGCCAGCGATACGCGCCTCATTAAGCAGAAGTCTGTCCAATAGCTGGGGGTGCATTCCATCGGCGCGACCCCGAGCGAGATCCTCTTCATTGGCAAGAAGAATTTCACCGCATCGACTTTCAATTTCATCGGCAATTGCCAGAACTGCAAACTTTCGATCTGAGTCGGAGGCGGTGGTCAAAGTACGCGCACCAACGCGGGCGCAATCGGCAAGGCTTGCGATCAGGGCGCTGGCATCCATGTCACAAAGCCTATCGGGGGTTAGGCTTTGTGCGTGCGCACATTATTGAAAGTTCTTCGCAACACTGTCATCGGTCTCCTCGCTTTTTACATCCTTCTTTTTGCGGTCACTCGGGTTATTCACTACCCAGAACCAATTGCCGCGATCAAACTCGGAATGGCTCCCGCATCAAAAACACCAACGATGATGCCCTTCCATACCATCGCTCCCGCCACCAACCCAGTGCCTTGGACGACTGGCAAAGAGGCAATGCCCGCGCAAGTTAATTGGGATGGAAAGAGCATTTCTTTCAATGAATTCCTCACCAAAACCAATTCAAATGCATTCCTCGTAATTCGCGATGGCGTACTCACCTACGAGTGGTACAAGAAAGGCATAACTGCACATACGCAATTGCCTTCTTATTCAGTCGCAAAAACTATGACTTCATTGATGATTGGCCAATTAGTCGCCCAAGGTAAAATCAAAGAAACTGACACATTCGTGAAATATTTCCCAGAATATAAAACGGGAACCACATTTGATGATGTCACGATTAAATCCCTCCTAGATATGCAAGCAGGAGTTGGCGTATCAGATAATTATCCGACCGGTCCCTCTGGCTGGGGCGTCGGAATCGCGCAGATGTACGCAACCACCGACTTGAAATACTTCATGCAACACAATCGAAAGATGAGTTGGGCACCAGGCACGCAATCTGAATATCGAAGCGTAGATACACAGATGCTTGGATTTATCATTCAGAAAGTAACAGGCATGAAAATCGCCGACTACTTCAGCCAAAATATTTGGCAACCCGTAGGCGCGCAAGACAGCGCTTTCTGGAATGTGGATCACGTTGGGGGGCTTGAAAAGACCTTCTGCTGTTTCAATGCAAGCGCTAGGGATTACGCACGCGTTGGTTCACTTATTCTCAATCAGGGTGCCAGCAAAGTGGGAAATAAGAATCTCATCGATGCAAACTGGATGTCGCGCTTAACTAATCCAGCTACAACGCTGGATCATGGTTGGGGTTATGGGGCTCAGTTGTGGCATCCATTTCCTGACACCATGATGATGTTGGGGCTACACGGCCAATACATTGTGATTCAACCAAGCACACATACAGTCATGGTGAAACTGAGCGATGAGCCAACCGATAGCGGAAACTTCGAAGTACTTACCGCAGCCGTCATGCACCAGATTGCGCTAAATAAGAACTAGGTCGTCCCTGTGTACGAGTTCGCGTTCGTACTCTGGACCAAGTTCTTTTGCCAACTCTTTTGTCGAACGTCCCATCATCACGGGAATTTCTTCTGAATCAAATGCAACAAGGCCCCGGGCTATTACCTTGCCGGACTGACTTGCAATTTCAACAGCGTCACCCGCGCTGAACTCACCTTCCACTGAAGTTACACCTGCAGGTAAGAGCGAAACGCCACGCTCTAGCAGCGCCGTTACCGCACCATCGTCAACAATAAGGCGACCGTGAGGAGTGGATGCATGCGCCAACCACAACATACGTGAATTATTTCTTGAGGCATGGCCATTAAAAAACGTGCCGAAATCTTCACCCGAAATAGCTTGGGCTGCTTGGGAAAGTGAAGTCAGCAACATCGGAATTCCAGAACCTGTAACGATTCGCGCAGCCTCAACTTTGGTAATCATTCCGCCGCTGCCAACGCCCGCACTTCCGGCGCCACCAAGTATCGATTCATCAATATCGCCAACGGAGGCAACATCAGAAATTCTCTTGGCACCTGCTTGTGCCGGAGGCGCATCATAGAGACCATCAATATCGGAAATTAATACCAAGAGATCTGCGCCAATGAGCAGCGCAACAAGTGCGGCAAGACGATCGTTATCTCCGAAACGAATCTCTTGCGTACCAACTGTGTCATTTTCATTGATGACTGGCACAACACCGAGTGCAAGTAAGCGATCCAGAGTTCGCTGAGCATTTTGATAGTGCGATCTGCGAACAACATCTTGGGTTGTGAGAAGAACTTGGGAAGCAGTGATTTGATACCGAGCAAATGATTCTGTATATCGATGCATCAATAAGCCTTGGCCAACGGAGGCGGCTGCCTGTTGCGTTGCGAGATCTTTTGGTCGTACTTTCAGACCAAGTGGGGCGAGTCCAGCGGCAATAGCACCTGATGAAACGACGCATACTTCTGCGCCGCCTTTACGTGCCTGCGCAACTAATTCCACCAACTGATCAACTGCATCTGGATTGAGTTGAGCACCGGCAGATCCGGTAAGGGAGGATGAACCGATTTTTACAACAATCCGCTTGGCGTTAGAGATTCCGGCGCGATTCATTGAACGCCTTCTTCTTCCTCCGGGAGATCTTCAATAATTAGTTCTGGCGTATGCGGATCTGCGACTTTGTATTCCCATTGATCGGCAATTTCATCTTCGTTGAGTTGGTCATGCTTCTTCTCGTAACCGCGCCAAGGAGCATCGAAGCGAGCATCCTCACCGCGAGCAGAACCCAAAAGTTCTGCGCCTGCTTCAATGGTTGGTTCCCAATCAAATACAACGGCTGCTTCTCCGATGCCGACTCGCACTTCACTTCCAGCGATTGCGCCTTTCTTGAAGAGTTCGCGCTCGACACCAAGCTGAGCCATACGATCTGCTAAATAGCCAATTGCTTCTGCATTGCGGAAATCTGTTTGGCGAACCCATCGTTCGATTTTGGCACCTGCGACAGTGAATGATTCATCAGCATTTGCCTTCACGGTAAATCCAGAATCATCAACAGCAACTGGACGCAAAACAATTCTTGTTCGCTCCTCTACCGCAGCAGCAGCTCGAGATTTTTGAATCAAGCGAGACATCGCATAAGTGAGTTCTGTAAGACCTTCACGTGAGGCGGCAGATACTGGATAAACCTCATACCCACGCTCGCGCAAAGTATCGGCAACCATCTCAGCCATTGCAGCACCATCAGGTAAATCGATCTTATTCAAAGCAATCATGCGTGGGCGATCTTCGAGTCCACCATATTGTGCCAATTCAGATTCAATTGCATCTAGATCCGATACTGGATTTCGATCAGTTTCTAAAGTTCCGCAATCGAGTACGTGAACTAATGCAACACAGCGTTCAACATGGCGCAAGAATTCAAGGCCAAGACCTTTTCCTTGGCTTGCACCAGGAATCAGACCAGGAACATCGGCAACGGTGAAGCGTGCTCCACCTGCCTGTACGACACCTAAGTTAGGAATCAGAGTCGTAAATGGATAATCAGCAATCTTTGGTCGAGCTGCAGAAATCGCAGCAATGAGTGAAGATTTTCCAGCGCTGGGAAAACCAACAAGTGCAATGTCTGCAACACTCTTGAGTTCCAAAATTAATGTGCGATCTTCACCTGGTTCGCCAAGAAGGGCAAAGCCCGGAGCGCGTCGTTTTGATGAAGAAAGTGCCAAGTTACCAAGGCCGCCACGACCACCTTGTGCGGCAATAAAAATTGTTCCGTTACCTACTAGGTCGGCAAGTTGATTTCCATCTGCATCAAGAACAACAGTGCCGTTTGGAACAGAGAGAATCATGTCCTCACCTGATGGCCCATCTTTGCGATCGCCATAACCTGCGCGACCAGATGTTGCTTTGCGATGTGGTGAATGATGGAAATCCAAAAGCGTCGTGACGTTGGGGTCCACAACTAATGTGATGTCGCCACCACGTCCACCATTGCCACCATCTGGTCCGCCGAGTGGTTTAAATTTTTCGCGCTTTACGGAAACGCATCCATCTCCACCTTTACCTGCGGAGGCGTAGAGAGTTACTTGATCTACAAATGTTGCCACGAGCGACTCTCCTTCCGGGGAAAGGTGTGAAATAAAAAGAGCGGGTCCGAATTCACGGCCCGCTCCTTTATCAGAACAGAAAACTAGGCGACGGGAACAACGTTCACTACACGACGTCCGCGAGCGCGACCGAATTCAACAGCTCCTGCAGCAAGTGCAAAGAGAGTGTCATCTTTACCGCGACCAACGTTGGCGCCTGGGTGAAAGTGAGTTCCGCGTTGGCGAACCAAGATCTCGCCACTGTTTACAACTTGACCACCAAAGCGCTTGATACCGAGGTATTGAGCATTAGAGTCGCGACCGTTTCGTGTCGATGAGACACCTTTTTTACTTGCCATATCTCAACTCCTCTAGTTAGCGCCGCTGATGGCGGTGATGAGAACACGAGTGTTCTGTGAACGGAAACCTTGACGACGGCGATAGCCAGTCTTGTTCTTGTAGCGCAAGATGTGAATCTTCTTGCCCTTTGTCTCATCCAAAACTTCAGCGGTGACTTTTACACCTGAAAGAACCTTGGCATCTGTGGTGACTGTTGCACCATCAACGAGCAAGATTGCAGGGAAAGTTACGGTCGAACCAGGCGCGCTATTGAGGCGGTCCACAGTGACAGTGTCTCCGACGGCGACTTTCTCTTGGCGGCCGCCAGCCTTAACGATTGCGTACACGTAACGCTCCAGTTCTTTAATGGATCAAAGCTTGCGCGGCAAAATCGACCGCTAAGCAGGGGCTAAGGGTACGGAGTATTGCCTCCCCCGGTCAAACTGAGCGGGTTTTAGGCCCACCCATTACTCCCAGGATCAGGCAGATCCTGGGGTAATTACTCCAGAACTAGCCGCTCTGCGACGGCGACGGCCCTTGGGTTGTTCGGCCGGCTCAGCCACATCTTCAGGCGACTCAACCGTCTCAACGACCTCTGGGGCAATCTGCGGACTTACCTCTGGGCTTTTGGCCAGAGGGTTATCTGACTCATGATCTGCATTGAGATCATCAAAGGGCATAGAAGCGCGCGACTTCACAGGATCGGTGTGAATATGAATTCCACGTCCTGCGCAACTTTCGCAAGTAGTTGAGAAAGCTTCGATAAGTCCTTGGCCAATGCGCTTTCTGGTCATCTGCACAAGTCCAAGGGAGGTCACTTCAGCGACCTGATGTTTCGTGCGATCGCGACCCAGGCATTCCACGAGACGACGCAATACGAGTTCGCGGTTGGATTCCAAAATCATGTCGATGAAGTCGACAACGATGATTCCACCGAGGTCACGCAAACGAAGCTGGCGCGCAATTTCCTCGGCCGCTTCCAAGTTGTTCTTGGTAACAGTCTCTTCCAGGTTTCCGCCCTTGCCGATAAATTTTCCAGTGTTGACATCGATAACAACCATGGCCTCGGTGCGATCGATAACAAGGGATCCACCAGAAGGCAAATACACCTTGCGATCAAATGCTTTAGAGAGCTGCTCGTCAACGCGGTAGTCAGAAAAGAGATCACCGAGCCCGGTCCACTTTTCAATTTTGGATGTGAGTTCTGGCGCAATGAAACTGAGATACCCGTTGATCTCTTCCCATGCTTCGCTGCCTTGAATCGTGAGCTTACGGAAATCCTCGTTGAAAATATCGCGGATAACGCGCACTGCTAAATCTGGTTCTGCATACAGCAATGTCGGCGCGTGGAAATTTGGGTTTTCAGACTTTTGAATAATGTCATCCCATTGCGCTTTAAGTCGATTTACATCGCCTTCAATTTCCGCGTCACTAGCACCTTCTGCAGCGGTGCGAACAATTACACCAGCCTCTTCAGGCACAACATTCTTGAGAACAGCTTTGAGACGCGCACGCTCTGGCTCTGGAAGACGGCGACTAATACCGCTCATTCCGCCACCCGGAACATAAACTAAATAGCGGCCTGGCAAGCTAATTTGGCTTGTCAGACGTGCACCTTTTTGACCGATCGGATCTTTGGTCACTTGAACCAAAACAGGTTGTCCCGTTTTCAAAACCATTTCAATTTTGCGTGGTTGTGAATCAGATATTCCTGCGGCATCCCAATTCACTTCTGCTGCATAAAGAACCGCATTGCGACCTTTACCAATGTCGACGAATGCAGCTTCCATACTTGGAAGAACGTTTTGGACGCGACCTAAGTAAACGTTACCCACGTAGGAAATATTGCTGTGACGGTTGACGTAATGCTCCACCATGACTTTGTCTTCGATGACGGCGATCTGAGTGCGATCACCAATTTGGCGAACCAGCATCTCGCGATCAACATTTTCGCGGCGTGCAAGGAATTCACCTTCAGTAATAATGGTTCCGCGTTTGCGATACGGCTCGCGATATTCGCTGCGAGGCTCGCGACCCTTGCGTACTGGTCTACGTGATTCACTGCGTGGACGATCTTGTTTTTCGCGTGTTTCGCGAACTTTTACAACAGTGATAACACCATCTTCTTCGATGGTCTCCCCTGGTGTAACTCCATCAGCGCTAGACCTACGACGACGGCGACGATGTGTCGCTGATTTTGCTTCTTCTCCATCATTTTCAGAATCACTCTGTGCCTCAGCACTTGTGTTTACTTCTTCGTTGCTGCCTGGTCGACGACGACCACGGCCTCCTCGGCGACGACGACGACCACGGCTAGCGCTATCTCCTGAGCCTTCATCGCTGGATTCAACTTCTGGAGCAGCAACTGCAGCAGCTTTCTTGCGAACAGGAGCTTTCTTCTCTGCATCTACCGACTCGACCGGCGCGACCTTTGCGCGGGCGACCTTTGCAGGCTTTGCCTCCGCGGGGGCTGCTTGGAATATTGGGACAGGAATGGCCGCGGCAGCGACCTTTTTCTTAGCTGGGGCCTTCTTCAGTACTGGCTCAGCGCTTGATTCCACGCTTGAAGTGGGGGCAGTTGCAACTTTTTTAACCGCACGTTTGCGCGGCGACTTTGGCTCTATAGCCATGGCACCAAATCCTCTATGCGTTTATATAAACGCGCTCTGGCTCGAAAACGAGCAAATCTTGTTCATCCGCGCTAGGCGTTTACCGCGATGTAATCGCGAGCCGCGCTGGACGTTTGCCCCAAGTATGGCAGATGAGAGGCGCAAAAGACCAATATTCGGGGTTTTAGCCCCGCTGGCGAGCGTGAATATTCTGGAGAAGCCCAACACCGATCATATTTGCGAACATGCTGGAGCCTCCATAGGACATAAATGGCAATGGGACTCCCGTCATAGGCATCAGTCCCATCGTCATTCCTAAGTTTTCAAATAACTGAAAGGCAAACCAAGCGATTACTCCTACACACACCATTCGACCAAAGGGGTCCTGCGTTCTTCGAGCTATCGCGAAAGCCCGCAGCAAAATAATCAGGAAGAGCAACAAAATAAAGGAACTTCCGAGGAAACCTAACTCCTCCCCTGCCACCGTGAAAATAAAGTCCGTCTGTTGTTCTGGCACAAATCTTCCGTTGGTTTGCGGACCATTAAATAAACCTTTACCAATGAGACCGCCCGAACCGACTGTGATTCGGGATTGTCTCAATTGATATCCGCTCGATTGTGGATCAGCGGTGGGATCAACGAAAGATTGCAGACGTTTCACTTGATAATCACTTAAGACTCCAACTTTTACCGCCGCAAAGCCACCGACCAATGCCACAATCAGCAACCCGGCAATCCAACGAGATGGCGCACCTGAAACTGCAATCATTGCAACGACAGAGGCCGAAATAATAAAGACGGTTCCCATATCTGGCTGCAGCAAAATGAGAACAATTGGAATCGCAGAAATCGCAAGTGCCTTTGCTACATCTTTATGTGAGGGGTCATCGCGATCGTGAGCACGCTCTGACAAGATCATAGACAAGCCGATAATGATTGCGATCTTTGCAAGCTCTGCCGGTTGAATTTGAAAACCGCCGGGAAGGGAGATCCAAGCTTTGGCTCCGTTCACAGTGCTTCCGACGCCTGGAATCAAAACTGCAATGAGTCCAAGAACTGAAAGCCCCCACACGATCGGTGTATAGGCACGAAGTAATCGATAATCAATCAGAGTCGTGCCGAAAGCCAAAAATATTCCAATCAGAATATTAATAAAATGTCTTTTGACGTAGTACTGCGGATCAAGCCCAACGGATGCATACCAGTTCTTGGTTGCTGCATAGACAAGTAGCGTTCCAATAATGAGCAGACCACCGACGGCCACAGTGAGGAATGGATCGAAACCTTGCATCCATGAAAGTCGCGTGGGTCTGCGACGCGCGGTGAAAAGTGATGAACTCATTGAGTTTTTACCTTCGTGGTTGGTGAAATCACTGGTAACCCTTTTGGCGGGCCTGAAGGATAGATCGCTTTAGTTGGATCAACCGTTGATCCAGTAACGCCAAACAATGTTTGGTAAATTTTTCGAACTCCGACAGCGCTAGTAGATGCTCCGAAACCACCTTGGCTGACCATCATCACCACTGCGTATCGAGGTTTATTACTTGGTGCAAAAGAGGCAAACCAAGAAGTGTTGTCTTTCTTGGTTCCATTGGTATTTAATCCAAATACTTCTGCAGTTCCAGTCTTTCCACTGACGGGTACGGGAAAGCCAATAAAAGAGCCAGCCGCTGTACCGCTGACAACCACTTGATGTAGCGCGTCTTGAAGGAATGCAATCGTCGATGAACTCGCACCGATTTTGCCTAAGGCAACTGGGGTAATTTCCTTGATTACTTTGCCATTTGTTCCCACCACTGCGCGACCTACTGTTGGCTGCCAGATTGTTCCGCCATTGGCGATTGCCGCATACATCTGCGTCAATTTCAACGGGGTAATAACGGTGTCACCTTGGCCAATTGAGAAGTTCACAGCATCGCCGCCGCGAATCTTGTCACCGTCTAGGCAATTCTCATGAGCAAGAGCAATCAGAAATGGAGTGAGCTGGCTCTTCTTTGCACGTGTGGAGTAATTGCAGAAATAATTCTTGTTCTGCTTGTACCAATCAAGACGCCACTGACGATCGGGAACTCTACCGACAGATTCAGAGGGCAGATCGATTCCTGTTTTTTGAGCCATTTGAAAACTTCTGGCAGCAGTAAAGAAATAATCTTTAGCATTTGACTTTGGAAAGAGCCCGCCATCTTTGAGCCATTGATCAAACGCAATTTGGTACCAAATCGTGTCGCATGAAATTGCGATGGCTTGTTTCATGGAAATCGTTCCCTGAGATTTACTCTCAAAGTTTTGGAAATCCCGATTTCCCACTTTCACACTTGCCGGACAGGAGTACGTGGCGTTCAAGTTGTATCCGGCTGCCGCAGCTGCAACCACTGAGACTGCTTTGAAAGTCGAGGCTGGCGCGTATTGTCCTTGCAGTGCTCGTGAAAGTGCAGGTACGCCTTTTGCATCGCTAAATAAATCTTTCGCTTGCTGAACCGTCAATCCCTTTTCCCAAATGTTGGGGTCATACGTTGGATAGGAAGCAATAGACAGAATTCGTCCAGTCTTTACATCCATAACAATCGCTGCACCAGAATCTGCGCGATACCCACTCGCCCGTGCTCGAAGTACCGCATCTGCGAGTGCGCTCTCCGTTGATGCTTGCAGGCGAGCATCCAGACTCGTGACCAAATGACTACCAGGTATTGGCAAAGTATTTCTTGATTCACTCGTTACTGATTCTTTTCGGTCCACGATAACTGTTTTGATTCCTGGTTTTCCACGCAGGTAAGTGTCATATTGCAACTCGAGTCCAGCTTTTCCTACTGATTCACTTCGGAAATATCTCGTCCCATTTAATCCGCTCAAGTCAGCTTCAGTGAGTGGGCCTACATATCCCAATTCATGAGCTGCATTTACGCCTGCAAGACCTGGATAATTTCGGACGGCAACAGGCATTGAGTCGATACCCGGAAAGAGATCGGATCTTTCAACAATTTGCAGCGCCTTATTTGGATCGGCATCTTTGGTAATGGGAATCGGTTGGTATCGAGTACCTGTCCAACACCCTGATTGATTGGCCTTAGGAAGTTCACCACACAATCGAGTGCGCCTAAAAACATCTGCGTATTTCAAACCGAGGAGCTTTGATGTTCGTTTAAGAACTGCTGCTCCTTGATCTTTCTGCTTATCCAGAGTGCTTCTATCTACCGTGACTGCCAATCCCACACGATTGAGCGCCAAAGGGACGCCAGATGAATCAACAATGAGCCCACGTGTGGCAGGTGTGACAATATCTCGGCTCTGAATACTCAGCGCAGCATCTCGATATTTGGCGCCAGCGCCCACCTGCAGATAAAAGAGGCGCCCAAAGAGAGCCAACATCAAAGAAAGAATCAGAGTTTGAGTCACGAGCATACTTAAGCGAGTTCTCTGATTCATTTGAATTCACGGCTTTCAAAAATATTTCCATGTAAGCGCGAAATGATCGGCAATAAGAAAGGAGTGACTGCCAGCGACCACAGTCCATTTCCGAGAACGGTTTTCACTAACTGGAAGGTGCTTCCGAAGTCCATGCCAAGAAGAGCCCCAGTACCAATGTAAAACAACAACGTTGCGCAAACACCCACTGCAACGATCACAACCAGACTCAATGGGCTCGCACGAAAACTGTCATCTCCATATCGCAAATACGCAATGCCAAAACCCGTGACAATCAAGACAAGAGTCCATTGGCCCACGGGGCCTTGCGAATGAGGTGCAACGTCTAGAAGAAAACCAGCGCCAAAACCGACTAGCGCACCTGTTTCAGGTGTACTCAATGCGCACCATCCAAGGGTGAAAATTAGGAAAACTGAAAATCCTCCAATGGGAAGATGAATCTGATTCATAATCGTTTCTTGAAGCAGGAAAACAACTAGAAAGATTGGTGCGCTCAGGAGATTCTTACGGGTATTCAAAGTATCTACTTTGTTGGGCTGGCACTTGGAGTCGGCGTGGGTGTTACAAATATTGTGACCGTCGGGGTTGGAGTTGGTACGGGCGCTTTCGGCACGAGTGCATCACGGGGATCTGCGGCAGGTGCTTTGATTACAACGCCGACCACACCTAAAGAATTCATATGCGCGTAATACTTCACGCTAGCCATTTGCGAAACGGAACCTGCGGAATTTGAAACTGAGGTAACCAATCCGACGGGCACTCCAGGAACAAAGGGTTTATTTGCTTGGCTTCCTCTTGCAACGAGCGCGTCACCAACTTTTACTGAGCTTTGACTATCGAGCAGTTGCAAAACCGCGTGGTCGGTTCCTTGCCCGGAAAGTATTCCGATCTGTTGAGTCCCTGCAATGCGAACTCCAACCCGAAATGCAGGATCCGATGCCAACATCACAAGGGCTGTGCTCGGATAGACAACTTTCACCACTCCAACAAGTCCCTCTCCGCAAATAACGGTCATGTCTCTTGTGAGGTGCATATTCGCGCCAGCATCAATAGTTATCGTCTGAGAAAATGAAGTTGCTGATCCTTGTGAAATAACTTTGGCGTTAACAATTTTGTAGCCCGCAGTGCCAGCCAAATCCAAAATTGATTTCAGTGCTTTTATTTGAGCATCTTGACCTTTGTGCGCAATCAGCGTCGTGCGCAACTTCGCATTCTGATCTTCAAGTTTCTTTAACTTGGCACGAGTACGACCCAGGTGAGCGACATCAGAGAAGAAATTTCCCAATGGAGAATATGCAGAACTCGCTACTCGCTCGAAAGGTGCCAGAATTGTTTGGGCGCCATTTCTCAATCCACTCATCACTTGGACGCCACGCAAGTCCAAAGTGATGAAAAAGAGCGAGGTCACAATAAGTGTGACGAGCAAGAGACGACTTCTATTGTCGCCGCTACGTCGCATCAGAAAACGCCTATCGGCGAGGTTCGGAGATTAAGACCTTCTCTAAAGCCTCGAACTCCTCAATACATTTACCCGAACCTTCAACAACTGCGTCCAGTGGTCGCTCGGCAACGTGAATGGGCATTCCCGTCTCGCGACGAAGACGCTCATCAAGTCCACGCAGAAGTGCTCCGCCACCTGTGAGAACAATGCCTCGGTCGATGAGATCGCTAGCAAGCTCTGGTGGCGTCTTATCCAACGTACTCTTAACAGCATTGATGATTGCGTTAACTGGCTCTTCAATAGCTTTGCGAATTTCCGCGGCCGAAACAACAATGCGCTTTGGAAGTCCTGTGGCCAAATCGCGACCGCGAATTTCTGCATCAGGCTCATCAGGAAGTGCACATGCAGAACCAATGGCCATCTTAATTTCTTCAGCGGTGCGCTCTCCTAGAAGCAATGAGTACTCACGCTTGACCCAGTGAATGATCGCTTGATCAAGGGCATCGCCACCTACGCGGATAGAAAGTGCGGTAACGATTCCGCCCAAAGAAATAACGGCAACTTCAGTTGTTCCGCCACCAATATCAACAACCATGTTGCCCATTGGTTCGTGGATAGGAAGTCCTGCACCAATTGCTGCAGCCATTGGTTCTTCAATGATGTACACCTTGCGTGCACCTGCTGCATATCCGGCATCTTTCACTGCGCGCTGTTCTACGCCGGTAATACCGGATGGAACGCAGACAACAATTCTTGGCTTTGCAAGATAACGGCGACGATGAACTTTTTGAATAAAATAACGAAGCATGCGCTCGGTCGTTTCAAAGTCTGCGATAACTCCATCTTTCAATGGACGAATTGCGACGATGTTACCTGGCGTACTTCCGATCATGCGCTTGGCTTCAAGTCCAACTGCCAAGATTGCGCCAGTATCTTGATTGATGGCGACAACACTTGGCTCGTTGAGAACGATGCCACGACCGCGTACATAAACCAAAGTATTTGCCGTACCTAGATCAACGGCCATATCTCGACCAATAAAGGACATCTTGCTACTCATTTATTTCTCCCCGATAAATTGGCCTGGAAAAAAGATTTCGATTTCACGTTGTGCTGAATCAACCGAATCAGAACCGTGAACGAGATTTTGAAGCACCTTCGTTCCTTGATCTCGTGCGAGATCTCCACGGATTGTTCCTGGTGCAGCCACGGTCGGATCAGTTACTCCAGCGAGTGAACGGAAACCTTCGATAACGCGGTTGCCTTCTGCGACGATTGCAACGAGAGGGCCTGACATCATAAATTCAACAAGCGGCGTATAAAAAGGTTTTCCAACGTGCTCTGCGTAGTGACGCTCAAGTAACGCGTGATCAGCTTGCAACATTCGCAGTGCTACTACCGCGTAACCTTTTGCTTCGATTCGGGAAATTACTTCGCCAACGAGGCCGCGACGCACGCCATCAGGCTTAACTAGTACAAGGGTTCTCTCGGAGTTCACCCCCAGAGTCTAATAGGTGGCGAGGCTATTGGCTCCCCGGCCCTGCCAATAAGGCCGCCCGCGCAGCTTCACCCTTGCGACCGACCACAATCGCGCAAATCCACAATCCAGCGAAAAGGGCTCCCAGGAAAAACATAGGGGTGACAAACACTCCATAAGCCACCGCCGCAATCTGCAGGGCAGATCCCAGAATCCAACCGAATTTCGATTTCAACATTCCGCCAGCAAGAATGAACAAGATTGCGATGATTGCGCCAGAAATGATGACGGGGGTGCTTTCATGTTTGCCAGCAAGAAGCAGGGCAAATCCCATGATCATTGATTCCATAATTAATACGGCTGCGCCTAAGACTCTCACTCGTCTTCACCCGGACTTGAAAGTTTCTTGAGAATTACACGAGCTTCTCCGACAGTGACAACCGAACCAGTAATGACAATCCCGACGCTCTCCTCTTTCGATGGGCGGCGAGAATCTGTAATCGCCAAAGTAATTGCCGCGCGAATATTCTCCGCAGATTTAATACGGTCTGCGCCGAAAACGGATTCAGCTAATTCAAGAAGTTCTGAAACTGGCATTGCGCGAGGCGACGTACTTTGCGTAACAACAAGCGAATTAATAATCGGCTCAAGTTCGCGCAAAATTCCTTCTACATCTTTATCGGCAAAGGCTGCAAAGATTCCGATAACTTCATCGAATGTAAATTCGCTTTCAAGTGTCTCTGCAAGTGCTTTGGCGCCGTGCGGATTGTGAGCCGCGTCAAGAATGATCGTAGGTTCACGGAAAACTACTTCGCACCGACCGGGAGATGTCACTGAGGCAAAACCTATGCGTACTGCTTCAAGGTCTAACTCTTGTCCCCCGAAAAATGCACTTACTGCCGCAAGTGCACTCGCCGCATTCGCACCTTGATGTTTGCCGTGAAGTGGCAAGAAGATATCTTCATAGACAATTTCGCCGATCGTAATCGACAAGAGTTGACCGCCTACTGCCAGCGCTCGGGAAGAAAGTGAGAATTCGATTCCTTCTCGGGCAACGCTGGCACCAACAGCTTGTGCACGTTTGAGAAGTTCAACAGCGGCTTCTGGTTCTTGGCGAGCCAAAACAACGGACGAACCTTCTTTGATGATCCCCGCTTTGGCTTGGGCAATCTCGGTCAATGTCGTTCCAAGATAATTCATGTGATCAAAACCAATGGGAGTAATTACGCTCACCGCTGCCTCGACAACATTGGATGCATCCCACTCTCCGCCTAATCCGCATTCAATGATTCCGATGTCGACGGGGAATTCGGCAAATGCTACGAACGCGATTGCAGTAATAACTTCGAAATAGGACAAGGGAGTGTCAAACTTCTCATCCATAAGATCTACATAAGCGGCGATGTCGTTATAAGAATAAATAAAGTCACCCGCACTAATCGGCTCGCCATTAATTGCAATTCGCTCGAGAACACTCTCTAAATGTGGGCTCGTGAAACGTCCAGTACGAAGCCCCATAGCCGATAAAAGAGCGTCAATCATTCGCGATGTAGTGGTTTTCCCATTTGTGCCGGCAACGTGAATTGTTGGGTAGGAAAGTTGCGGAGACCCCAACATGTCAACAAGTGCAGCAATACGTGTCAGAGAAGGCTCAATATCCGTCTCAGGCCAGCGAGCGGCAAGTGCTTTTTCTATGGCTTCTAGTCGCGCCTGATCTTGGGCTGAACTCATGCGCTTGGCAACTGCGCGAGTTGCGATGTGATGCGTTCGATCTCTGCATCTGTCTTCGCTAATCGTTCTCGAATTTCAACGACGACATTCTCTGGAGCTTTAGCCATGAAGTTCTCGTTACTCAATTTAACGTTCGCAGTTTCGCGATCCTTTGTGGCGGTCGCTAAGTCCTTGGTTAGACGAGCGCGCTCGGCAACAACGTCCACGCTTCCTGTCAGATCGAGTTCGACTTTAATCGAACCGATTTCAACATTAGCACTGGCAACAAAGTCATCACCGGCCGGATCAATTCTTAGAACAAACCTCATCGCACTTTCATAAGGAGCCAACTCAGCAGGTGCGATGAAACGGCCAGGGATTTTTAAGCTTGTTTTGATACCTTGATCGCTTCTGAAACGACGAACTTCAGTAATGATTTCTTGTACTTGGTTAACTAATTTCGCACCATTTGGATCCACGTGCGAAGAATAATTCTTAGGCCACTCGGCAATAACAAGAGATTCTCCCCCGGTGAATGCCGTCCACAATTCCTCAGTGATGAATGGCATAACAGGATGCATTAAACGCAAGAGTTGGTCCAGAACGAATCCGAGTACGCGTTTAGAGGATGTTACATCTCCACTTGCGAATGCCTCTTTGGAAAGTTCAAGATACCAATCGCATAAATCATCCCAAGCAAAGTGATAAATCGTTTCGCATGCACGAGCGAATTCATATTTTTCAAAGAGCGCATCAACTTCGGTAACTGTTTCATTGAGGCGGCTTAGGATCCAGCGATCGATGGCATTGAGTGAGTCAAAAGGCGGAAGATCTCCTTCAACGTTTGCACCGTTCATGATCGCAAAACGAGTGGCATTCCAAAGCTTGGTTGCGAAATTTCGAGACCCTGCAACCCACTCTTCGGCGAGAGCCTGATCACTGCCTGGGTTTGCACCACGTGCAAGAGTGAAACGCAATGCATCTGCGCCGTATTTGTCCATGAATTCGATTGGGTCAATTGTGTTTCCACGGCTCTTGCTCATTTTCTTGCCAAATTTATCGCGCACTAAACCGTGAAGAACAATGGTGTCGAATGGAATTTCGCCATCCATTGCAAAGAGACCAAAGATCATCATGCGTGCGACCCAGAAAAAGAGAATGTCATAACCTGTGATGAGGACGCTCGTTGGATAGAACTTCTTGAGATCCGCCGTCTGTTCTGGCCATCCCAATGTAGAAAAAGGCCACAGCGCTGAAGAAAACCAGGTATCTAGAACATCGGGATCTTGCGTGTAACCCGCAGGAGCTATTTCGCCAGGACCCACAACAATCACTTCATCATTGGGTCCATACCAAACAGGAATTCGATGGCCCCACCACAATTGGCGCGAGATGCACCAATCGTGCATGTTGTCGACCCAATCAAAATAACGTGGCGCTAATTCAGGTGGTTCAATTTTTACTCGACCATCGCGGACAGCGTCACCCGCTGCTTTAGCTAGTGACTCAACTTTTACGAACCATTGTTTGGAAAGACGTGGCTCCACCGTCGTATCGCAACGTTGGCAATGTCCGACAGCGTGAATATATGGGCGCTTCTCAGCAACTATGCGACCTTCTGCGCGAAGTGCTTCAACGACTGCTTTACGTGCATCAAATCGATCCATGCCATCAAATTGCGTACCGGTATTAATTACTCGGCCCTCAGTGTCAAGAATCGAAAGATTTTCCAAATTGTGGCGTTGACCAATATCAAAGTCGTTGGTGTCATGTGCAGGAGTAACTTTTACGGCACCGGTACCAAATGCGGGATCAACGTGTGCATCCGCAACGATCGGAATCAAACGATTAACTAAAGGAACCATCACGCTCTTACCGATCAAATGCGCATAGCGTTCGTCTTCAGGATGAACTGCAACTGCCGTGTCGCCCAACATTGTTTCTGCGCGAGTCGTCGCGACAACAATTGCGTCACCGCCCTCCCCGTATCGAATTGAAACAAGTTCGCCATTGTCATCACTGTGTTCAACTTCAATATCTGAGAGCGCAGTAAGACAGCGAGGACACCAGTTAATGATGCGCTCTGCGCGATAGATGAGTTCGGCTTCATAAAGTTTTTTGAAAATAGTGAGAACGGCTTGCGAGAGCCCCTCATCCATAGTGAACGCTTCACGAGACCAATCAACGCCATCTCCAAGACGGCGCATCTGTCCTAGAATCGCTCCGCCAGATTCGGCTTTCCACTGCCAAACTTTCGCCACAAATTCTTCGCGCCCTAAGTCGTGGCGGGATAAACCTTGCAAGGCCAACTGTTTTTCAACAACATTTTGTGTGGCGATTCCAGCATGATCCATGCCAGGTAACCAGAGCGCTTCAAAACCTTTCATCCGCTTCATACGGGTGAGCGAATCTTGCAGCGTGTGATCAAGAGCGTGACCCATATGTAGGACGCCCGTGACATTGGGAGGAGGGATAACAATCGTGAAAGGGGGCTTATCCGAGGTGGCATCAGCCGTGAAATACCCAGCAGCAATCCACTTTTCATAGAGTGGAGATTCGATCTCTGCAGGCGTGAAAACTGGTGGCAATTCCCTCATGGAGGGAGTCTAGATTATGCGCTCTTCTCTTCTGAACGCTTTGGGGCGCTGGCCACGCGCTTTGGGATGTCTCCCGTACGTTTTACGAAGGTCGGAGTTGCCCCATCTTCGATGCACTCCTTAGTGATAATCACTTTGGCGACATCCGTACGACTTGGAACGTCATACATAACGCCCAAGAGAACGCTCTCCAGGATTGCACGCAGCCCACGAGCGCCTGTACCGCGCTTTAAGGCTAATTCGGCAATAGCATCCAAAGATTCTTCGTTAAATTCCAGTTCGACATCATCGAGATCAAAGAGACGTTCATATTGTTTTACGAGTGCATTCTTTGGCTCGGTGAGAATCTGCATAAGAGCTGGCTTATCCAACTTCTCGACGCTCGTGACAATTGGAAGGCGGCCGATAAATTCTGGGATCATTCCAAACTTCAAGAGATCCTCTGGCATGACATCGGCGAAAATATCCATTTTTGCAGCATCATCAGAGGTCTTGAGGGTTGCATTAAATCCAACACCTGCTGAACCACTTCGACTTTCAATAATCTTTTCTAGTCCAGCAAATGCTCCGCCGACAATAAAGAGGACATTGGTGGTATCGATCTGAATAAATTCTTGGTGAGGATGTTTGCGTCCACCCTGTGGTGGGACAGAAGCGACTGTGCCTTCTAGAATCTTAAGAAGTGCCTGCTGAACACCTTCGCCGGAAACATCGCGAGTAATGGATGGGTTCTCAGATTTACGCGCAACCTTGTCAATTTCATCGATATAGATGATCCCTGTTTCGGCCTTTTTCACATCGAAATCAGCTGCTTGAATAAGTTTGAGCAGAATGTTTTCGACATCTTCACCCACATAGCCAGCTTCGGTAAGAGCTGTGGCATCTGCAATTGCAAAAGGAACATTGAGCATTCGAGCAAGGGTTTGGGCAAGAAGAGTCTTACCGCAGCCAGTTGGACCTAAGAGCAAGATATTGCTCTTAGCAAGTTCGACAGCATCTTCACGTTTTACAGTGTCACCACTTTGTACGCGCTTGTAGTGGTTATAAACAGCAACAGATAAAGATTTCTTGGCGCGGTCTTGACCAATTACATACTGATCAAGGAATTCGAAAATTTCGTGAGGCTTTGGAAGTTCTTCGAGCCCTAAAGAATTATTCTCTGAAAGTTCTTCTACAATAATTTCATTGCAGAGATCAATACATTCATCGCAGATGTATACGCCAGGACCGGCGATCAATTTCTTTACCTGCTTTTGTGTCTTGCCACAGAACGAACATTTCAGTAAATCGCTCGTCTCGCCGATGCGTGTCATGACACTCCTTCAGGCCTCAGGATGGGGAATCGATCAAATGAGGCAATACCTAAGCCTAGATTCGAGGGGACTTTTATGGGCGATTAATTACGCTTTGTGCTGTTCGCCCTCAGAATAATCAAGGGGCTTTGGTGCACGTAAATCCTTAACCCCAGGCACAAATAAGACGGCAAAGCACAATACGAGATGGAATATCGAGGCGCCAATAAGGAATGGAGTTACGCCAAGGGCTGCTGTTACTGGGCCAACAAGTGCCATGCCCAGTGGCATCAATGCAATAGAACCCATGTAGTCCACACTAAAGACGCGTCCTTGTAATTCTTGTGGAATTTCACGTTGAAGCGCCGCGCTCCAATACGCCTCCCAAGGCCCAATGGAAAGTCCCGCGATTACATATCCGACGATGATCAAAATGCGCGAAGATGGAAAAGCAAGAACGAGCGGAACTACCGCGAACAAACTCCAAAGAAGTACAACCATGCGCCCAGGATGTTTGGATTTCAATTTAATTGCGACAAGCGCCGAAACCGTAGCGCCGACGCTAAATCCAACTTCAGATAAAGCGAAAACGGTGTTGGTATGAAATTCACGGCGTGTAACAACAGGAAGCAAAACAGATGTACTCGCAAGAACGACCATCAGTTGTAAAGAAGACATTGCAATAAGGGCGGCAACCCAAGGTAATTTCCAAACGGCAACAAGCCCTTCGCGAATTTCAGAAATAAACGAAGGCTGTACTTCAACGGCTTCGCGAGGTTTTTCTTGAATCGTAATAAGCAACGCTGTACCCGCAAAGAAAAGAGCGGCGGTGACTGCGAATGTGTATCTCCCGCCGATAATTGCAACCGAGAAACCACCAATTCCTGGACCCACGATTGAAGAGATGCGCGCAGCGATTCCGCGCATGACATTTCCTGCCGGCAATAATTCTTTCGGCAAGAGACTCGGCAAAATTGCGCCAGATGCTGGATAACCAAATGCTTCGCCCGCACCCATCAAGAAAACTAGAAGTGCAAGCGCCCAAGGTGGTACATCCGGCGTCGCAACGAAAACTAACCCAAGCATGAGAAGTGCGCGATAAACATCTGCGCCCAGCATTACGTATTTACGAGGGAGGCGATCAGCCCAAACTCCCCCAACAAGGCCCAGCAATACAGAAGACAAAATTCGCGCACCGAGAATTAATCCAAGAGTTGTTGCGGTTCCGCCGGCATCAAGAACTGTGACAGCCAATGCAATCGGAAATGCGGATGCACCCAAAGTTACGAGTAGCCCGGAAAACCAAAGTTGGCGAAATCCTTTGTAGGACATCAAAGATCCAGGGGCAAATAACTTTTTCATGATTAGTGCAACCTTAACGCGTCGCTCACTTTAAAGGTGAACGACTCCGTTGGGTAATCGCTAGTGCGTTGGCTTTGCTTTGCGACTTGCAAGAACTTGATCGATCAATCCGTATTCAACTGCTTCTGCAGAAGTCAGGATCTTGTCTCGTTCAATATCTTGCGCAATGAGCTCAGGTGAACGTGTGGAATGACGAGCGATGAGCTCTTCCAAAAGTGTGCGCATGCGCATTACTTCGCGAGCTTGGATTTCAATATCCGAAGCCTGTCCGCCACCTTCACTAGATGGTTGATGAATCAAGATACGTGAATGTTCGAGCGCGTAGCGCTTGCCTTTCGCTCCACCTGCAAGAAGAACTGCTGCAGCAGATGCGGCTTGTCCCAAACAGATAGTCATCACATCTGGACGCACGAATTGCATCGTGTCGTAAATTGCCGTGAGGGCCGTGAAAGATCCTCCGGGTGAGTTGATGTAAATCATGATGTCGCGATCTGAATCCATAGATTCAAGCGTCAACAGCTGAGCCATTACGTCATTGGCAACAGTGTCATCAATTGCCTGACCCAGGAAAATGATGCGCTCTTCGAAAAGTTTTGTATACGGATCAAGGCGCTTGTAACCGTAACTTGTGCGCTCTTCAATTGTTGGGAGCACATAACGACTTGTAATTTCGTTGACGCGATTCAATTCCATACTCATGCTGTGCCTCCGCGACCTGATACCTGAATTGCTGAACGAACAACGTGATCGACAAATCCGTATTCTTTTGCGTCTTCGGCGTTAAACCAACGATCGCGATCTGAATCCAGAGTGATCTGCTCAACCGTTTGACCTGTATGGAAAGCAATGAGTTCTGCCATCTTGCGCTTTGTGAAACCGATTTGCTCGGCTTGAATTTTAATATCGGTCACTGTTCCACCGATTCCACCTGAAGGTTGGTGCATCATGATGCGTGCATGTGGTGTTGCATATCGCTTGCCCGCAGCGCCTGCACACAAAAGGAATTGGCCCATCGAAGCAGCAAGGCCCATACCAACAGTTGCAACATCGTTATTGACGTATTGCATCGTGTCGTAAATCGCCATACCGGCTGTGACTGATCCACCTGGTGAGTTGATGTAAAGATAAATGTCTTTCTCTGGATCCTCTGCAGCAAGCAGAAGAATCTGCGCGCAGATGGCGTTGGCCATTGAATCTTCTACAACCGAGCCGAGGAAGATGATGCGTTCCTTCAGCAATCGGTTATAAACCTGGTCATCTAATCCACCAGACTGCTGGGCACGGGCAACAATCTCTGCCACCTGAGGGCTAATTGAATCCACTGACATCCTCCTCATTGAAACTTCCTGTATTGACCCTAACAACCTGGCGCGCCAAATGCTTCCCAGATTTCAATGCGATGTTGCGACTACGCGCTCAAATGGAGCAAAAAAGCTCCTTGTTCGCTATGAGCGCAGAGATTATTCGGCAGATGCCTCTGCTGCTGGTCGAAGCGCCTCGAGATCCACGGCATTACCCGATGCATCCTTCACGGTCACACGACTCAAGACACTGGCCAACCCCTTAGCGCGGGCAACTTCGGCAACAAGCTGGCTGATCTGTCCAGCTTTGGAAAGCTCCTGAGCGAATTGCTCTGGCGCCATTCCATAACGAGATGAAGTGCGAATCAAATATTCGGTGAGTTCGATTTCTGTTACTTCTACTGACTCAGCTTTAACAACTGCATCGAGCAAGAAATCTGACTTCAATGAAGAGCGAACTTGGCCATCAACTTCAGCGCGATGTTCGGCATCTTCCATGCGACCTTCGCCGCCTAAGTGATCGTTTACTTCAGCAAGAATAAATTCTTCAGGAACTGGAATTTCGATATCTGCCAACAACTTCTCAACAAGAAGATCGCGAGCCTGTGCGCCTTGCTCCATTGACTTCACACGAGTCAAACGCTCTGTGAAATCTGCACGAAGTTCTTCCAAAGTATCAAACTCAGAAGCCAACTTTGCGAAAGCATCATCTAGTGGAGGAAGTTCGCGCTCTTTCACAACCTGAACAGTTACTTGCACTGCCCCAGTCTTTCCATCTTCCATTCCAACTAATTGAGTATCAAATACTTTTACATCTCCAGCGCTAAGGCCAACAAGTGCGGCATCGAGCCCATCAATCATGCGGTTTGAGCCAACTTCGTAGGAAATATCAGAGGCTGTTCCACCATCTACTTCTTCACCATCTATGCGAGCAATCAAATCAATCGTTGCAAAATCACCATCGGCAATTGGTCGCTCAACAGTAAGCAAAGTTCCAAAGCGAGCGCGCAATCCATCTACCTGCTCAGCAATATCTTCTTCAGTTACTGCAACGTCATCTACAGAAATCGTGATCTTTGAGAAATCTGGCAAAGTAACTTCTGGGCGAACATTTACTTCAACAGTAAATGACAACTTCTCTTTATCAACTAACTCTTTGATATCAACTTCTGGACGTCCAAGAACCAAAACATCATGTTCGCGAGCAGCTTGACCATAGAAATCAGGAAGCGCGGTATTGATCGCCTCATCAAGAACAGATGCACGTCCCACACGTTGGTCGATCATTGACGCAGGTACTTTTCCTTTACGGAATCCAGGAATATTTACTTGCGTTGCAATCTTCTTATAAGCCTCGCTGATGTGCCCCGAGAGTTCGTCAAAAGTGACGTCAATCGTGAGACGAACACGGGTAGGAGATAAATTTTCGACCGTGCTTTTCACGTAAAGCTCCTTGCTTTGGATTTCGACGAATTGATGATCAAAATGCTGGTCGGGGCGAGAGGATTCGAACCTCCGGTCTCCTGCTCCCAAAGCAGGCGCGCTAGCCACTACGCTACGCCCCGCG
>CAIYRR010000055.1 GCA_903928745.1 uncultured Actinomycetes bacterium
CCTTGATTCAATACATTTACGACATCTTCGCCACCCATGGATACTTCAGCGCCAGGATCTGGGTAGTGGAATCCTGACAAAATCTTGATAAAAGTTGATTTTCCGCTTCCGTTTTGACCGATCAAACCCACTACTTCGCCGCGGACGATATCCATGGCGACTTCGGTGAGAACTGTGATGCCATTGAAGGTCTTGGCAACATGGCGCACGCTGAGCGTGTGTTCGCCACTCTGTTGCAACTCTTCAGCGGTTGTCATCTTTATCTCCCTGTGCTGGTTGATACGTGGAATGAATTTCAAATATTTTGGTGAACCAACTCGTGGGTGTTTTGCAACACCCACGAGTTGGAACGGGAATTACTTCTTCCAGAGAGCCGTGAAACGTGCACGGAATCCGGTGTATCCGTACCAGGCGCCGTCATCAGTACCAGTAATCAAGTTTGCGTTACTAGTGCTAAATACACGGAGACCGATGTTGTAGTTTGTGATTGGAGCAGTACCGCTCAAGACACGGAAGATTGTGTCTGTTCCGGCGTATGCCCACCATTCATTGTTTCCGCCGACATCGAGCTTCAATCCGCTCTTTGGATCCTTAAGGGATTCAACGATGCCAGGTGTTGCATTGAATGTTCCAACATTTACCTTGGAACCAGCACCAGCAGTTCTAATTGCTCCAAGGCCAGGAAGTGATTGGCCATCGTAGATTGGAAGCAAGTAGGTACGGTCTGGCTCTGTGTTCATTGTTGACTGGAAGAGAGTTGGAATTGATGTCTCCCATTGTGGAATCTGAACATCCTTCAATGTGACGCTGCAAGTTGGGCAGTTCTTCTTAGCTTCAGCAATAGTTGCCTTTGCTTGTGTCTGAGAAGCAGGAACGTCATCAGAGCTAATTACAAGTGCCTTGCCCTTGCCCTTTGAGTCCATTACAAACCAGTCGCCAACAATGCGGCCAACCTGTGCGTAGTCGAAGCTAACTTCAGCATCTTGTCCGCCAGTAACATCTCCAGGAACACCTGTGTTACCAGTGATGACCTTGATGCCAGCAGCATGCATGTCAGCAATTTGCTTGGTGAATAATGAAGTTGGGAAAGCCTGTAGTAGAACTATGTTGGCCTTCGTTGCAATGGCCATTGCGATGCCCTTGTTGGCTTCGTCAACAGAACCCTTTGCATCGACAACTTCAACCTTCACGCCACCGTACTTGAGAGCGAGATCGGTTACGTGATCTGACCAGTACTTAAGTACTGGAATACCACTGGAAATGTTGATGTAGACAACGCGCTTTCCAGCAAGACCCTTAAGGTTCACAGTTGCGGAAGGACCCTTCCACACTGGAACCTTGCTGTATGCCTTGATAACAGCAGTTGCACGTGCAATTCCAGCAGCGGCAGCCGTAGTAGAAGCAGCATTGGCTGCGACTGTTGGCGCTAGAACTGAAGCGGTAAGTGCAATTCCGACTGTGAGAGATAGGGCCACGAGATTCTTCTTACGAGGCCTACTTCCCGCATCGGGACGAGCATTGTTTATATCTCTTCTCATTGCTTCCTCCTTGGATTGTCCACGATTAATTCGGGAACTCTGTGTTTGGGCAGTTTTCTCTGCTTTGGGAATCAATTTCCCTTTACCTGGTGGCGGCCAACTAAATGGCTGATGGATACGGCGATAACAAGAGAACCTCCGTAGAAGACTTGTTCTGGCCAACCCGCATACCCCAAGTACTGCAAACCGGTAATACCGGTTACGAGGAAATACACGGCGACGAAAGTTCCGATTGCATTAAAGCGGCCTGGGATGATTGCGGTGGACCCCAAGAATGCTGCAGCAAATGCTGGAAGCAAGTAGTAAGAACCAGATTGCGGATTAGCTGCGCCGTTTGTGCCTGCCAAAATAATTCCCGCAAATCCCGCAATGGTTGATGTGGCAATTAATCCACCTGCACGAATCTTCTTCACTTTAAGTCCAGCAAGTCGTGCGACTTCACGATTTTCTTGCACGAAGATCATGCGTCGTCCAAGTGGAGTGTGTTGCAAAATAAACCAAGCAACAACTGTGAGTAGAAGTGCAAGATAAAAGGGGAGCGGAAGTCCCAAGAATTGAAATGAAATGAGATTCACAAGTGATGAAGACATGCCGGTAACGACGTGTGAACCGGTAACCGCGAGTGTTAATCCAGTAAGCAAAGTTCCGGTACCTAAAGTAATGATGATGGACTGCACTCCAATGTAAACGGCCAGGAATGCATTGATGCAGCCAAAGAGAAAACTAATAGTTAAAGTCATTGCCACGGCTGCCCATGCAGGCCAGTGATGCGTTCCATTAAGAACAACCAACATCGAACCGCCAAAACCAACCATGCTGCCCATGGATAGATCGAATTCACCAACAGCAAGCGAGAACATCAAACCGATCGTTGCAAAGAGAATTACGGTTTGTGTTCCAAAGATCAACCGAAGAGTCGATGGATTGGGAAAAGTTTTTGGAAGCAAAACAGAGAACAAAAGCGCAACAGCAATCCATGCGAACAAAACACCATAACGCTCTAAGCGACCCGTGATCAAAGCAATGGATTCGCCTCTGGTTCGCTCTCTTGGTTTGATTGGAGCGGCTTCTTGTGCGCTTGTTGGTTCGTTGATTGTGCTCATATGTTTTTAGCGCTCCCTGTGATTGAGGACAAATATTGCAAAATAGATTCCTCTGACATGACTTCGGCATATTTAGCTTGGAGATCAAAGAGATTTGCCTCATGTGGTCCATCGTTTCGATCGCCCACTGCATCTCGGCAGACCAACGGGATAAACCCGTATTGAATTGCGTCAACTGTTGTGGCTCGAATGCAACCGCTTGTACTAACGCCCGTGATAATTAGAGTGTCGATACCGGCGGCTTGAAGTGTTGATGACAAGGTGGTTCCAAAGAATGAACTTGCATATTGCTTAGTTATAACAACTTCGCTAGGCAGTGGCGCAACCTCGGGCATGATTTCTCCGAGAGGAGCCTTGCCAACAAAATGCTTCAGCGCAGCAACTTTGTTAAAGAAGACGCCACCATCAACGCCACCTTCTGAAAAAGAAACCTGTGTTGAGATCACGAGAATGCCTGCTTTACGAGCTGCTTCTAAAATTCGAGAAGCAGAGTGAAGGCAACTATCAATGCCCATATAGAGCTGGGCTCCTGGCTCAAAGTACGCTCTTACGAAATCTACGAGAATCAGTGCTGGACGCTTACCCGGTTGTAGGTGACGACCAAAGCCTGCTTCTTCGCTAGCAAGTACTCGGGTGTCGCGCCCTGGCGCCTGACTGGTCATTTAGTTTCCACTAAAAAGGGCAGAATTGACTGTAAAGCGTTGTGGCACAGAGCGCGACAACTGTTAACCGTTACTTTACATTTCACAGTAATCCTCCAATGAATGGTTGGATAGTAAGCAAGACAAAACAGTACGTCAAGGGTTGTCGTAACTCGGGTCACATCTTGTTAACTTTCAGTTAACACTTTTCGACGGACATGTATCCAAAAATTTGGTCGAAAAATGACCACTTTCGATGAATCCCTGGTTTTGAAAATTCGTCTTTTAGAGCGATTTCACGCTCATTTACCCACAATCGCAAGGGATTTTGGTCCATTACCCCCCTCGATACTGATAGGCGAGGGAGATCCTGATCCCGAAAGAGAGGTCCTCATTCAGGATTTGTCATCTGAATGTAACGAAATTGTTAGAAATATTTCAGGCAGGAAAACCCGGTGGAGGACCTAGTTCCTTCTTAAGCTGAGACAAAGCTGCATAGGCACGATTTCGATAGGCAGCAATCTCCGCGCTTTTACTTCCATCTAGTCCGGCAAATCCACCACCGGTCTTCAATCCGAAATCACCAGCGGATGTTTTCTCGACCAAAGATGTAGGTGCTGCAAATCGTTCGCCATATGCCTTCGCCAAACTCTTGTACGCACCAACGTAAACATCCAATCCCGCCATATCAGCGATTGCGAATGGGCCAAATAACGCAAGGCGAAAACCAAAAGTATTACTGACAACAGAATCAACTTCGGCAGGTGTAGCAGAACCTTCTTCAAACATTGTTACGGCTTCTTTGTACAAAGCAAATTGCAAACGATTAGCAATAAAGCCAGCGATATCACTTACTCTGCTTGTTACTTTTCCTACTCCACCAATAAGTCTTTCGACATATTGCACAATATCTTCAGATGTTGAGGGAGTTGCAATAACTTCAACGCCCGGCACGAAAGGCGCTGGATTCATCCAATGCACTCCAAGAAAGCGGGCGGGATTTGTGACGAATGCAGATAGTTGTGCAATCGGAATTGCTGATGTATTCGAAGCAATGATTGCATCTACACGTGCTGCGCTACTGATTGTTGAAAGAACGACCTCTTTAATTTCGATTATCTCTGGCACAACTTCTGCAATGTAATCAGCGCTTGCAGAGGCTTCTTCAATGCTTTGGGCGAAGGACAAATTCTTCGAAATCTTCTCAACGCTTCCTACAGGGAAAAGACCTTGTTTTTCAAAGGTTTCGGCCTCCGAAATCAATCGAGCGAAAGAACGCTCAGCGATTGCAGAATCAGCATCTGCGATTACACATGTGTGCCCAGCCAACGCAAAGACTTGCGCCATACCTCCGCCCATGTAACCGGAGCCGACGATTGCGATTCTTGCTTCTGATTCACTCTTCATAGTTTTCCCTCTTATCGAATCGTGTATCCGCCATCGACGGTAAGTATGTGACCTGTGACCAAACTAGCTTCCTGGCTAAACAAATAGACGACTGCTCCGACAACATCTTCGGGAGTACCTAACCTGCCCAAAGGAATTCGAGAAAGTAATTCTTCGCGCCAACCAGGTCGAGAAAGTGTGGACTCGGTTAATTCGGTTCGGATGAAAGTCGGCGCTATCGCATTGACACGTATTCCATTGGGCGCCCATTCGAGTGCAAGAATTTTTGTAAGGTGGGAGAGAGCCGCTTTACTGGATCCATAACTCGCACGCTCTTCAATTGCAACGCTTCCGGCCTGCGAACTTACATTGACGATATTTCCCTGGGTTCCATCGCTGATCCATCTCTTGCCAAACGCTTGCGAAAGAAAAAAGACTCCACTTAAGTTGACATCCATAATGCTCTGCCACGTTGCAAGGTCGATGTCGACCGCCTTCTGAGGTGCATTAATGCCAGCGTTATTGCAGAGTAGATCGATTCCACCGCTTTTTTCGTACAGCTCCTCAACTACCGAATCGATCCCGTCTAGATTTCTTTGATCCAGGACGACGGGATGCGTTCCATATCGAGCGGCAAGTGCTTGCGCAGTTTCTGGATTGCGACTGGTGCCATAGACAAGAGCCCCCTGGCTAGCCAACCCATCAGAGATTGCCTTACCTAAGCCACCAGCTGCGCCAGTGACGAGTACTTTCTTGCCATCTAGTCGAAACATTGTTTATCTCGATCCAGTCGGATTATGCATCGAAAGAATGGTCATCCCAAGGAAGTTCGTTACCAGCATATTTCGATGCTCGAACATCACCGGATCGTGCATGGCCTTCGAAACGTTCAACGCGTGATGCTCGTCCGCAAATTTCGCCAAGGAATGCACTTGATTTTGTGTTGGTCACTTCTTGATAAGTAACAGTACGCAGATACTTTCCAACCCAGAGTCCACCGGTATATCGCGCAGCACCTTTAGTAGGAAGCACGTGGTTGGTACCGATAACTTTATCGCCGTAGGAAACGCACGTACCTTCACCTAAGAAAAGTGCGCCGTAGTGATGCATCTTCTCAAGGGCTTCACGCGGATTCTCTGTCAACACTTGTACGTGTTCAAAAGCCATACTGTCCGCTAAGACGTAGGCCGCTTTAAGATCGGCAACAACGTAAATTGCACCAAAGTCGCGCCATGCTGGACCAGCGAAATCCTTTGTTGGCATGCCAGGAAGAATGCGATCTACATGCTCAATTACTTTAAGACCGAGCTCCTCTGACGTAGTAATAAGAACAGCTGGCGAGTCTGGCCCGTGTTCTGCTTGTGAGAGAAGATCGACTGCAACAATAAATGGGTCTGCTTTGTGATCTGCAATGACCATAATTTCTGTAGGGCCAGCAAATAGATCAATACCAACCTCGCCAAATAGTTGGCGTTTGGCCTCAGCAACAAATGCATTACCTGGTCCAGCGATCAAACTCACTGGCGCAATAGATCCTGTACCAATCGCCATTGCTGCAACTGCTTGCACTCCGCCGAGTAAATAGATTTCATCGGCGCCAGCAAGGTACATCGCTGCAATAGTTGCATCGGGCATCTCTCCCTTAATTGGGGGAGTTGCAGCCATAATTCTTTCAACACCAGCAACTTTGGCAGTAACAATCGTCATATGTGCTGAAGCAAGGAGGGGATACTTGCCGCCAGGGATGTATGCACCCAGTGCAGTAATCGGAATGTTTTTCTGTCCAAGGAATACACCGGGAAGAGTTTCGATTTCAAATTCGCCCAGTGATTCAAATTGTTTTTGTGCCATAACGCGAACTTGCTCTTGAACAAATTTAATGTCATCGATTACTTGCTGTGGTACCCGTGCCATAACTTCTGCGATTTGTGCCTCGCTCAACCGAAAAGATTCAGGGGACCAGTTATCGAATTTCTCTGAATACTCGCGAACAGCTACATCTCCGCGAACTCGGATGTCGGCGATGACATCTTCAACGATCTTGCGGACCTCAGGGGTGCCACTTCGGGGGGCGCTAGCGACTAAAGGTTCTTTCAGGGTTATTGTCGCTTTTTGGCTATTCGTCGCGCTCATAGCTTCTCCCAATTCCTTGCCAGATGGCTGGACCCGCTCTTTTGGCTCCAATTGCATTAGTGGCGGAGACGTTAGCATAGGTTCACAGCGTTTGACCGAAATGTAACTTATGCTTAATTCTTGGTTGTATGCGGCACCACTTTTGACCGAACTAGAGATTTCCCTACACTCGCTTCAGCGTGACGAAGATCAAAATCTTAGATTTCCCATACGCTGTACAGCAGAGGTAAACACTGTAATAATTCCGACATTCTCCGCCCACGCGAGCGATCTTCAAATATTTTTAGAAAGGGATGCAATGGCAGGCTCTGTCGACCACATTGGTCCAAGGTTGAAAGAAATGCGCCAAAGAGCGAGCCTCTCACTCCGAGAAATCGCCCAGCAGTTGGAAGTTTCTCCCTCATTTGTCTCCCAAATCGAGAACGGCAAGTCCCAGCCATCGGTGGCCACCCTTTACTCTTTCGCCACGCTTTTTGGTGTCTCTATGGACGCGCTCTTTCAAGAGGGCTGGAGTGAGCCGATAACACACCCCAAATCATCGCCTGAGGTTATTAAGCGAGATGAGGCCAGCCATCCGCACGACATGTGGGATGACTCAGAAGCTCGAATTTCAGCTGTAAGTCCGGGAAACCGCACATTAATTACCACCGAGTCTGGGATCCAATGGGAGCGCTTGGCTGCCACGACTGAAAAGTCGGTCAATTTCATGGAGATTGTTTACGAACCAGGCACCGAGTCCCTTGAGATGGGAGCGCTCGCAACTCACCACGGATACGAATATGCCTACGCGCTTCAAGGTGAAGTAGAAGTAGTCATTGGCGACTTGATGTTGACGCTCTCTAAAGATCATTCCATTGGTTTTGATTCATCTATTCCACATAAATTTCGAAATATAGGTACAGAGACGTTTCGTGGAATTTGGTTTACTCACTGGTGTGATGGCCCAAGGGACTGGAAGCTTGTTCAATAATTTCTAGGGCCTGATATCGCCTGGTACGTCTAATGAGCAACATGACTTTGATATCTATTTGGAAAAAATCTCGCAAGCGATAAATAGCGCTGGAGTTATCTTGCTAATTGGCCACGGTCATGGAAAAGCCATTGAAATGATGCATCTCATTCAATACCTTGAGCGCAAGCACCCGCTAATTGCGGTAAAGGTGGTCGATTCGATTGATACGAACCTGGATGCAATGACCGAACCAGAAATCCTTGCATTGGCGCGTAAATGGTTTGAGGAGCGCCTTAGTTAGTAGGCCATTGCATGCGACTAAGGAGTCTCATCCTTTATATATCCAAGTGGGCAAACATTGGGCTTCCCACTCAACGTTTTATAAGGGATATCCAAGAGTTCTAAAACTTCATTAAGAACGCGAGTACACCAAAGCCGTTGATTTTTGGTGAAGACATTCATATGTTGTTTCAATTTCTTAAATGTGAATTTGAGAGTTGTATTCGCTGCTAAATACTGAGTGTTAGCTGCACTCTTATAACGCAACGTGCAGGCTCCTTGCCCATGAGCGAAAATGTTGTAACCGACAACCTTGAATTGAGCGAGGTCTTTAGAGACCCTGACTGTGCAAATGCCTGGAGTGGAAGAGACCAGAGAGTCCTTAGTTGAAATGTGTCCCGATCCCATCTCCGGACTTGGATATTTTCCGACGATATCCATGACTCCGCCGCCTTCAGTCATAATGCTTCCGGTATCGACGACGTTATTTGCACCGTTGTAGGTAACTGACAGGTATTGATGAGCTTTCGCGAAGGTAATTGTAATAACCTGAGAAAGCGATTCGATCTGTTCGGTTCCTGGATTTGATACCAGAACTTTGCACTCACCCTCAGAAAGCGGGTATACCGTTAAATAATTGGAAGCGCCTCTTACGCCCGCTGCTACGGTGCAGATTTTTGGTGTTTGCAATACGCCGGCTAATGGAAGATTCGAATCACTTCTAATCTCTGCTTGACCGGGTATTAATTTGATTGATTCTCCACCGTAGTCAGCATCGTTAACTTGTAGTTTCTGCGCTGCACGAGTAAATAGAATTACAGGCATCATCGCTGGAGCCGAAGTACCACAGGAATTTGCTGCCCAACTGTATACAAATATTTTCGATGGATCAATGAGTCCCAACGAGTTCGAATCCAGTATGAAGCTTTTTCTTACATCTGAAATATCTATCCACGGTAAATTTGTCCACTTGTCGAAGTCGGATCTGTTTTTCGGTAGCGCGCTATAGCCAATGGACATTGATGTTGCCAGTTCGCCAGTTATTGCTGGAGTGGAAGTGAAGATTGGCCCGCTTCCAGATTCTGGATATATGAAAGTGACCACCGGGGCATCGGGAGATCGAGTGCACACTGCTGCTGCCTGGGCGGAGGAGAAGTAAGTGGTGTTAGCGACAATGGATACTCCTATGAGAAGGAGGGCCAATCTTGTTTTTGTCATGCTTGTGTTACCGCGCTTGGGTTAAGTTCTTATGCATCATTGAGCGAGAGTATTCCTCTAATTAGGATCGATGGTGGCAAGCCGAATAGAAAATAAATCGTGAGTGCGTCCTGAGGGACTCGAACCCCCGACCCGGTGATTAAGAGTCACCTGCTCTACCAACTGAGCTAAGAACGCCGAACTACTTAACGTGCGGGACAGACCCTATCAGCGTGGCGGTCTTTGTTTAGCCACGCTCATGCCGTCACCATATGTTACGTGAGGCATACGGGGAAGAGGATTTTGGGGCCGGCGTTGGTTCTTGCCCTTTTATGCACAGCGGCGCCTGCCTCCACAGCGGTGGTTTTCTCGCGTGAAACCACGGCTATTAAGGTGCTAGGTCAGATTGCGGTCAAAGGACGGGCACCTAAAACTGGGTATTCCAGGGAGCAATTTGGGCCGGCCTGGACCGATGTTGACCACAATGGATGCGATACGAGAAACGACATTTTGACGAGGGATTTGGTTGCCAAGGTTTATCGATCGGGCGGTTGTGTTATTTCCTCAGGAATATTGCATGACCCATATTCGGGAACTGATATTCCATTCACTAGGGGAGTGGGCACCAGTCTTGCCGTGCAGATCGATCATGTTGTGGCGCTTTCTGATGCATGGCAAAAAGGAGCTTTCAAATTAACACTGACACAGCGAACAGCGTTTGCAAATGATCCTTTGAATTTATTGGCAGTGATGGGTCGATTGAATTCGCAAAAGAGTGATGGAGATGCTGCGACATGGTTGCCACCGCTAAAGAGTTATCGATGTAAATATGTGGCAAGACAGGTGGCAGTGAAAGCCAAATATGGAATTTGGATGACGAGCGCAGAGAAAACAGCAATCGCTGGAATCTTAAGTAAGTGTCCTGGAGAAGTTATTCCTGTTGGCTAGGGAGCTTTTTCGAATTAGTGAGAGCGCGCGTCATAACGTGCATAGGAGCTGCGAATTTCCTCTTGTGCTTCTTCGCGTCCAACCCAGAGTGCACCTTCAACGCTCTTGCCTGGTTCTAAATCTTTGTAGACCTCAAAGAAGTGTTTAATTTCTAGGCGATCAAATTCAGGCACATCTGTGATTTCACGCAAATGTTCTTTGCGAACATCGCCAGCTGGTACGCAGAGCAACTTGTCATCTCCACCGGCTTCATCGGTCATCCGAAACATTCCGATGACGCGACATTTAACAACGCATCCAGGAAAAGTTGGTTCATCCAACATGACGAGTGCATCAAGGGGATCGCCATCTTGCCCGAGAGTGTCATCGACATATCCGTAATCCCATGGATAGCGAGTAGATGTGAAGAGCATGCGATCTAGGCGGATCTTGCCGGTCTCGTGGTCGACTTCATATTTATTACGGCTACCTGCGGGAATCTCAACGATGACATCGAAGGTCATATCCATGGTGCGTGCTCCTATCGATGCGCCCTAAAAACAGGGGAAAAACTTGGGGTGAACGACGGGGCTCGAACCCGCGACATCCCGGACCACAACCGGGTGCTCTACCAGCTGAGCTACGTCCACCATGCGTGGCACATACTACCTGCACCCACGGCCTTGCTTACATTCCTATTTATCTGGATTTATTCGCCTTTATTCAGAGGCGGGAGATGAGTATTTCTCTGCGATTTCGCGCAGGACTTCAGTCTCAGGACCCGGGGCTGGCGCAAAGATTGCCTCGCGGTAGTACTTGAGTTCGTTGATGGAATCTTGAATATCTCCTAAGGCGCGGTGATTGCCAGTTTTGGCCGGGGAGTTGAAGTAGACGCGCGGATGCCAACGGCGAGAGAGCTCCTTTATGGAGGAGACGTCAATGGTTCGGTAGTGAAGGTATTCATTGAGGCGCGGCATATCCCGGGCAATGAAATTGCGATCAACACTTACCGAGTTTCCAGCCAGCGGAGATTTGCCGGGTTGGGTTGATGCGCTTTCTAGGTAGGCGATGATCGCGTCTTCGGCTGCGCTCAGCGATGTTCCGTGGGGGATTTCATTGATCAATCCCGAATCCGTATGCATCTTTGTGACGAAGTCATTCATGCCTGCAATTTTGTGGGCATCAGTCTTGATAACTAGGTCCACTCCATCGCCAATGACGGTCAGATCGGAGTCAGTGACCAAGACGGCGATCTCCACGAGGGCGTCTGTTTCCAAGGAGAGTCCGGTCATTTCGCAATCGATCCAAATCAGGTGCGGTGAGTCTTGAGCCATGGACGAACTTTAGTAGATTGCGAGCAATGTCATGACTATGTCATTTCACCCCTCGTTCACCTTCTCGTTACCTCGAAAACACCCAAATCCTGAGGGTTACCAACAAGATTGCCCCGTGAGCCAAACACTCTTGGAATCTAATAATGCGACGCCTGCTAAGCGCGAACTATCCACGCTTCCGCGTCTTTCTGATCGCATCTTCCGCGGAGTTGTGACAAGCGGGGGGCTTTCATCTTTGGTAATTCTTGGCCTCATCTTTTCATTCCTTGCTTATCAAGGATTTTCGGTATTGCGCTCGCAAGGAATGCATTTCATTACAGGTAGCGAATGGGCGCTCGCCACTGACGATGCCGGAAACATGATTGCCGATCAAACTAAATTCGGAATAGCGGCAATGATTATCGGAACAATTCTATGTTCACTTATTGCCGTGGTGATTGCAGTTCCGATTTCAGTTTTCTCGGCACTTTTTCTAAATTTCTATGCACCTCCTTTCGTTAAGAAAATAATGGTCGCAGTCATCGACCTAATGGCGGCATTCCCCTCCATCCTCTTTGGTATGTGGGGATTTTTTATTCTTATGCCGTCGGTGGAATATTGGGCAAAACTACTTCACAAGTATTTTGGATTTGTCCCGTTCTTTAAAATGGAAGTACCTGTATTTACTCGATCACCTTTTGTTGCCGGCGTCGTGTTGGCAGTGATGATCATTCCAATTATTACTTCAGTTTCACGTGAAATCTTTTCGCAAACACCACTTGATCGGGTGCAAGCCGCATACGCACTAGGTGCAACTCGTTGGGC
>CAIYRR010000056.1 GCA_903928745.1 uncultured Actinomycetes bacterium
CGAGAGAATGGATTGGAGTTCTAATGGCTATTGATCCAACCTCAGCACCATCAACTGGTGGTAATGCACCAGGTAAAGGTGGTCGCGAACGTCGCGATGATCGTGCACAAGACAAGAGCCCATTCATGGAGCGCGTTGTCTTCATCAACCGTGTATCCAAGGTAGTAAAGGGTGGACGTCGTTTCTCCTTCACCGCACTCGTCGTTGTTGGCGATGGCAATGGTCAAGTAGGAATTGGTTATGGAAAATCTAAGGAAGTTCCACAAGCAATTGCTAAGGCTGTTGAAGAAGCAAAGAAGTCATTCTTTAAAGTTCCACGTATTCAAGGAACTGTTCCTCACGCAATTCAAGGTGAAGCAGCAGCTGGCGTAGTTCTTCTTCGCCCAGCAAGTCCTGGTACCGGTGTTATTGCTGGTGGTCCAGTTCGTGCCGTACTTGAGTGTGCAGGAATTACCGATGTACTTACAAAGTCTTTAGGTTCAAACAATGCAATCAACATGGTTCACGCCACTGTTGCAGCGTTGCGTGGACTTGAATCTCCAGAAGCTATCGCAGCTCGTCGCGGTCGTCCGCTCGAAGATGTTGCACCAGCTGCAATTATCCGCGCTTCACAGATGACAGTTGGTGCCTAATGCCTCGTTTAAAAGTTACTCAAGTTCGCTCAAAGGTTGGATACAGCCCGCAGCAACGCGACACACTTCGTTCACTCGGTCTCAAGCGCATCAATGATGTTGTTGTGAAAGAGGATCGTCCAGAAATTCGTGGCATGGTTTTCGCCGTTCGCCACCTGATCAAGGTTGAAGAGGTCGAATAACCAATGACACTCAAAGTTCATCATCTTCGTCCAGCCCCTGGTGCAAAAAAAGCTAAGACTCGTAAGGGTCGCGGTGAAGCATCCAAGGGTAAGACCGCCGGTCGCGGTGGCAAGGGAACTCGTGCACGTAACCAGGTTCGCGCAGGATTCGAAGGCGGTCAGTTGCCTCTCGTTATGCGTTTGCCTAAGTTGCGCGGCTTCAAGAACCCAGCTCGCATCGAATATCAGGCTGTTAACGTTGCAACCATTAACTCCCTTTACCCAAAGGGTGGCAATGTCACTGTAGAAGATCTCGTCAAGAAGGGCGCCGCACGTGATGGCTTCCCTGTCAAGATCCTCGGAAACGGCGATATCGCAGTTAAGGTCAGCGTTGAAGCACACAAGTTCTCAGGCACTGCAGTGGAAAAGATTGCAGCAGCTGGCGGATCTACTAAGACCCTGTAATACCCACTTACGATTTATTATTTGTTTGATTTGAGAGAGAAGGAGAAGATCAGTGCTATCAGCATTTGGTAAGGCCTTTAGGACACCAGATCTGCGCAAGAAGATCTTCTTCACTCTTTCGATCATGGCGTTGTTCCGCTTTGGTTCTGTCGTTCCAACGCCGGGCGTTTCCTATGCCAACGTTCAAACATGTCTTAAGTCTGTTCAATCTGGTGGTCTCTTTGGCTTGATCAACCTCTTTAGCGGTGGCGCACTCTTGCACCTCTCCGTTTTTGCGTTGGGCATCATGCCTTACATCACCAGCTCAATTATTATTCAGTTGCTTACTGTTGTTATTCCTCGTTTTGAAACTCTTAAGTACGAAGGACAATCTGGTACTGCAAAGTTAACTCAGTACACCCGTTACTTAACTATCGGCCTTGCAATCTTGCAGTCAACTGGCTTGATCGCAGTTGCTCGTGTTCCAGGTCGTTTGATCTCTGGTTGTTCATCTCCCATCATTCCTGACACATCATGGCAACGCATCGTCACGATGATCTTCATTATGACCGCTGGTACTTCGGTAATCATGTGGCTTGGAGAATTGATCACAGATCGCGGCGTTGGTAACGGTATGTCAATTTTGATCTTTACATCTATCGCTGCAGGATTTCCAGGAAACCTTTGGAGCATCAAGCTTCAAAAGGGTCTCTTCGCATTCTGCTTCGTACTTGCAGTGGGAGTCTTGGTTGTAGCTGCTGTTGTCTTCGTTGAGCAGGCTCAGCGACGTATTCCAGTTCAGTATGCCAAGCGCCAAGTTGGTCGCTCAAGCTACGGCGGAACAAGCACTTATATTCCGATCAAGGTCAACCAAGCAGGCGTTATTCCTGTGATCTTCGCATCCTCTTTGCTCTACATTCCTTCATTGATCGTTAACTTCACGAACTCGAAGGCAGCGTGGGCTGTTTGGATTAGCCGTAACTTTGTTAAGGGCGACCATCCGATATACATCATTTCTTACGCAGCAATGATTATCTTCTTTACATACTTCTATGTTGCGATCACTTTCAATCCAGATGAAGTTGCTGACAATATGAAGAAGTACGGTGGATTCGTTCCTGGTATTCGTGCCGGACGTCCAACATCTGAGTACTTGCAATACGTACTCTCTCGCATCACGGCGCCAGGTTCTCTCTACCTTGCCTTTGTCGCGATCATCCCAATTCTGGCTCTGATTTTGTTCGGGGCAACGCAGAACTTCCCATTTGGTGGAACTGCAATCCTCATCGTCGTAGGTGTTGGTCTTGATACTGCAAAGCAGATCGAAAGCCAGCTACAACAACGTTCGTACGAGGGGTTCTTGCGCTAATGCGTCTTGTCCTGGTTGGACCACCAGGTGCTGGCAAGGGAACACAAGCTCAATTCCTTTCTTCGCATTACTTGATTCCCCATATCTCTACGGGAGATATTTTTCGTGCAAATCTAAAAGAAGGCACGGCGCTTGGACTCCAAGCAAAGTCATTTATGGATAGCGGAAATCTCGTTCCTGATTCAGTGACCAATGAAATGGTGAAGGATCGCCTCACTAAAGATGACCTTGCTAACGGTTTCCTTCTTGATGGATTTCCACGCAATGTTTTACAGGCTGAGGTTCTTCGCGCTGTTTTAAGCGAGAAGAAGACGCCACTGGATGCGGTTTTGGAATTAGCAGTCGATAGTGCAGAAATTATTTTGCGCTTATCGGGGCGCCGTATTTGCAGAAACTGCGGTAAAGCTTGGCACGTAGAGTACGAAAAGCCTGCCGACGCGGAAAAATGCGATACCTGCGGGGGAGAGCTATACCAGCGCGAAGATGACAAAGAAGAAGTCATCAAGCATCGTCTGGATGTATATCAAGAGCAGACAGCACCTATCGTCGCTTTCTATCGCACTGAAGGTCTTTTGATCACAATCGCTGCGAGCGGTTCGGTTTCAGATATTACTGAGCGCGCAATCTCAGCGCTGAGTCGAGTTCACTAACTACGAATGGCAATCCAATACAAAACCCTTGATCAGATCAAGGTGATGCGTCGCGCTGGCTTATTGGTGGGGCAAACTCTGGAAATGCTGCGCACTTCCGTCAAAGTCGGAATGCGCACTGATGCACTGGATGCAATCGCTGCAGCCAATATTAAGCGCGGTGGCGGCACATCTAATTTCAAGGGATATCACGGTTTTCCAGCGACTATTTGCGTTTCGATAAATGACGAAATCGTCCACGGCATTCCTGGTGACCGCGTCATCAACGACGGAGATGTTGTTTCCATTGATGCCGGTGCAATCATTGATGGCTGGCATGGGGATGCCGCGTTCTCTGTTATTGCAGGAAGTGTTGATCCTCAAGATCAGAAACTTCTCGATGTCTGTGAAGAATCCATGTGGCGCGGAATTGCTGCTGGGTCAGTCGGCGCTCGATTATCCGATATTGGGCACGCCATTGAGGATTACGTGAAATCACAAGGTAAGTACGGGATCTTGCAAGAGTACGGTGGCCATGGAATTGGCACGGAGATGCATCAAGAGCCTCATGTATTAAATTTTGGAAAGCGTGGACATGGCCCAGAACTCACCCCTGGGTTGGTTTTAGCGATTGAACCGATGATTACTCGCGGCACACATAAGACAAAAGTCCTAGCTGATGATTGGACCGTGGTCTCTACGGATAAATCCCGAGGGGCACATTTTGAGAATTCATATTGTCTATTACCCGATGGGAAACCTTTTGTCCTGACCGCAATAGATGGCGGACGTGAGCGCCTTGGATCCCTTGGCGTTGAAATTTCAGATCTAATTCAATAAAACTAAGATCCAAATCCTTTTTCTACAACTTCACTAATCAGCTGAATCCATTTTTCTGGGTCAACATGGTTAACGGTGACATCATCAACAATCCGTCCCAACGTGTACGCCTGAATGAGCACAGCAATAGCTGACGCATCCAGATCTTTTCGCATGTAACCCCGCTCTTGTCCTTCCCGCACTAAATCAGTGATCGAATCAGTTAAACGTTGCTGTTCCTCGCCCAGGTCATGCATAAGTCGAGGATTGCCTTCTGCCAAACCAAGAATTCTGGCACGTTCAAAGCGGGATGATCTTGAGGCTGGACTCTGCGTTAACTTCGTAACTTCGGCAAGGCCTGCGAAAAATTCTTCTCGAGTCTTGGTTGAAGTAGTAACATCAGTAAGCAATTCGATGCTTCTATCCACCCAACGCGAATAACGAATGACTCGTGCGGTATCGATGAGAGCAGAGAAATCAATGAAGTGGTGGTAGAGAGATCCTTTAGAAATGCTGGAAATTTCTAATACTTGTTCACTTGTGATTTCATCTGCACGATGATTTTCCAATAATTCAACGACTGTATTTACGAGGGCTACCTTGGTTGGGTGGGCATTTTTCACAGTGAAAGTCTGCCCTATTTATTTCAAATCACCATAGGTTCAGCACTCAAACCATTGCGTGAGATATGGTTACGACATGACTCAAGAACTCGGGCAAATCATGCGTTCAGAAATCGAAGAAGTACCTGAAGTCTTTCTACGTATCAAAAACCATGCGAAAGAGATGCTCCACCAGGTATCTGCGCTTGATCTGGATTCAATTGATTCAGTGATTTTAGTTGCTCGCGGGACTTCCGATAATGCGGCCTTGTATCTCAAGTACTTGATTGAGACCAAAATTGGTATCCCATGTGGTCTAGCTTCGCCCTCTGTCGTCACTGTTTATGGAACCAAACTTCGCTACAAGAACGTACTGGTTATCGCTCTGAGCCAAAGTGGGCAATCACCTGATTTGGTCGGTTATTGCGCAGCGGCTCGGGATGGTGGCGCCACTGTTATAGCAATGACCAATGACCCTGATAGCCCATTGGCGAAAACTTCACATTGCCACCTTTACCTGCATGCTGGTCCGGAAAAAGCCGTTGCCGCAACAAAGAGTTATTCAGCGGAATTACTCGTTTCCCGGTTGTTGGTGGCGCATTGGAAAGGTGAGAGCGTTGATTTTGATTCAATCATTGCTCAAACTAAAGAAGGTTTAGTTCAGATGTCATCGATTAAATCTTTTGCGCAACGTTTTGATTATTCCCATGGATTAACAACTATGGGTCGCGGCTTCGCCTATGCAAATGCGCATGAAGCGGCGTTGAAGATTCAGGAAACAGTGAAGATACCTGTCGCATCGTTCTCTTCGGCAGATTACTTGCACGGACCCATTTCATCACTACATAGCGGTTCAAGAGTTTTATTCTTAGCACCTGCGGGAGTTGCGCAATCCTCAATGGCCTCAACGGTTGCGCGTATCCGAGATATCACTGCGCACATTTACTGGATTGGTTCGGGGTTTGCTCGCAACGAGGGTGAAGTTTATTTAGGCGGCTCTATAGGGCTTTCAGAAACCGATGCAGTGATTGCAGATAGCGTTCTGTTGCAGTTATTTGCACTTTTCTTGGCGGTTTCAGCTGATAAAGATCCTGATGCGCCAATCGGTCTGGCAAAAGTAACAAAGACTCTGTAATTTAGATTCGAACCGAATAACGGTAATCCCAGCGCTCACCTGGGCGAATGCTGATACTGCTCTCTATGACACGACCGCGCATGTCATATGCAATTCGATGACAAGCAAAAGCCGGAACCCCTGCCTTCATATTTAGCAATTTTGCTTGCTCCTCATTGAGGATTACGGGGGAGAGGTGTTCGTCAGCACTAATGATTTCATGTCCAAAATCGAGTTCAAGAATTTTGTACAAAGACGCCGTTAGGTCGCGCTTCAATAATTCTGGAGCCAATGATGCGTCTATGTAACACACTTCCAATGCCATCGGCTCGGATCCACCAAGTCGAAGCCTTTGGATCCGATACGCAGTTTCGGCAAGCACAACGGAATCTTCGATCGCGCGTTCATCATCGGTTTCAAGTAATTGCGCACTAAGAACTTTGGTTGATGGAACCAAACCTCGATTAAGCATTTCTTCTGTGAAGGAAAGTAATTTCATTTGAATTGTCACGCGTGCGGGCGCGGCAAAAGAACCTGCGCCGTGAACTGTGTAGATCGTGCCATCCTCTTGCAGGAGCGAAAGTGCCTGGCGAATGGTCACTCGAGACACCCCGAAGCGTTCAGCCAATTGGCGCTCTCCAGGAATCGGCTGGTGGGGTTGCAATTCTGCAATTTCAGGGCGGAGGAGTTCTGCCAGACGGAACTGTTTTCGGACCTCTTCGCGCGCCATCTCCACCTCCTTTTCGCCTTTTTACTCCTTGAAATGCAACCTTAGGGCACGCCCAACCCCCGACTCGAGGGAAATATAAGGGCAACTACTCATGGAAAGACTAGCCAAGAGACCAGAATTGGTCTATACCTCTCCTAAGGCATCTATGCCCCCATAGATTCCTCTCACTCTAGGAGGTCGTATATGCGCAGTCTGCGCAAGAAATCACTCATTGCCCTCTCCCTCACTGCGTTGGTGGGCATGACTTTCACCGCTGCCATTCCGGCTGCTCAGGCAGCTAACGAAAAGGGCAGCATCACAGTCTGGCTGATGCCAGATGCCAAAGATTTTGGAACGGCACTTGCCGATGCCACGATCGCTTTTAACAAGAAGTACCCAAACATGAAGGTCAATGTCGAATTCCAAACATGGGGCGACCACTTGAAGAAACTTGATGCGGGTCTTGTTGCTAAGAAGACTGCTGATGTTATGGAATTCGGAAACACCGAAGTTCTTAAGTATTCATCAAGCGGAGCACTTGCAGATCTAAGTTCATACAAGTCAACATTTGATTACAGCAATGATTGGCTCAAAGCACTTACTGATGCAGGAAGTTTCGATGGAAAGCTTTACGCAGTTCCTTACTATGCAGGCGCTCGCGCAATCATGTATCGCACTGACTTGTTCGCTGCACAAAAGATCAGCGTTCCAAAGTCATACGATGAGTTCCTAGCCGCTGGCAAGAAGTTGATGGCAGCTTATGGATCCGATGCAACATTCTCCGCCGTTTATCTTCCAGGTAAGTATTGGTATGCAGCTATGTCATTCGTATATGACGCAGGTGGATCCATTGCAACATCAACTGGTGGAAAGTGGACAGGCACATTGGACTCTGCAGCTTCAATCGCAGGACTCAATCGATTTAAGGAAGTAAGCGACACTCTCTCAAAGGCTGATAAGGCCGGAACAGAATCTGCTCAGTGGGATGTATTCAATGGCGGCAAAGTTGCCATGTCATATTCCAATGGATGGGAAAGTTGCTGTATCCCAAAGATTGGCGCTAACTGGGCCTTCTTCCCAATGCCATCAGTGAACAAGGGTTCATATGCTCCTGCATTCCTTGGTGGTTCAAACTTGGCAGTTCCTGTTTACTCAAAGAATGCCAAGATTTCTGCATACTGGATTCGCTCCTTCACAAGTGCTGCACAAATGCGCACAATTGCAGGAAGCGGTGCAATTCCTAACAACACAAAGATGCTGAACATGATTAAGGGCAAGGCAGCTCCAGTAGCCGCAGCAGCCAAGAATTCATGGTTCGTACCAGCAGCAACTAAGTGGGTAGATGTTGAGAATGCAAACGTCCTACAGACGATGCTTTCCGATATCGCAACAGGCAAGAAGACTGTGGCTGCAGCAGCCGCAGATGCTTCTGCACAGATTACGAAAATATTGAACTAACTTCACGGTTCAATACCTTGGATAGATAGAGGGGTGAAGGGCGGTTGCGTGAGAGCACAACCGCCCTTTTACTCTTAGATTAAAGTTGGGCTTAGGATCATTAGACAGAAAGTGGGAAGAGTGACAATTTTGAAGGGCGCACCCAAAAAGGATCGCGTACCCAAAAAAATCTGGCCCTACCTTCTCATAGCCCCAAGCCTTTTCTGTTTGGCACTAATTCTTGGTTTCCCCGTATATCGGCTCTTCACGCTCTCTCTCGAGCAATATGGATTAAGAGAGATCATTGCTGGCAAAGGTACATTCGTCGGCTTAGCAAATTTTTCTGAAACTCTGCAGGATCCCGAATTCTGGCAAGTTCTTCGACGGACACTCATTTTCACATTCGCGATGGTTTCTGTATCAATCGTTGCAGGAGCCTTCTTGGCCCACCTGATGATGAAAATGCATAAGCGAATCCGCTGGGTACTCAATGGCGTTTTGATTCTCGTATGGGCGATGCCTCAGCTCGTTTCGATCTCTGTATGGAGATGGCTTTTCTCGTTCGACTTCAGCATCGTGACTGCATTAATCAATTCCGTCGGCATAGATTTTCCTAAGCACAACTATTTCGTTAATACGCTTTCAGGATTCACCATTATCGGTGGTTCTGTTGCTTGGGGTGCACTTCCTTTTATCACCATCAGCGTTTACGCAGCACTGACTCAAGTGCCTAAAGACCTATTAGAGGCAGCAGAGATTGATGGAGCAACTTCGCGTCAAAAATTCCGGCACGTCATTTTCCCAATGCTGTTACCGGTTTATGTAATCTTGATTTCACTTTCTGTAATTTGGGACTTTCAAGTCTTCTCACATATCTGGATTTTCTTGGAAAATCGTCCGGGTCCTGAATATTTCACGATGGCTGTTTACGCTTTCCAGAAGTCATTCGGAATGAGCGAGTATGGAATGGGCGCAGCAATCTCGCTCATTATGATTTTCGTCCTGATTAGCGTGACCTGGTATTACTTGCGTCAGATGATGAAGATGGGTGACGAATGAAGACCGAGAAGAGTTCGATCTCATCTAACATCTCTGGAGTAATTGCAATCATCTTGATGGGTTTTCCTGTCTATTGGATGATCACAACATCATTAAAACCAAAAGATGAAATTCTTACTGTAAATCCAACGCTGATTCCCCACCATCTAACTTTTTCAAATTACATCCAGGCAACAACAAAAGATGGCTTCTTGCAGTCATTATGGAATAGCGTCATCGTTGTATTTTTCACTGTGATAATCAGCCTCGCTGTTGCGCTTTTTGCCTCTATTGCTGTCGCCAGAATGAAATTTAAAGGTAAGCAGATATATGTAGCCAGCATCTTGCTTGTACAGATGTTGCCTTTGACAGCTCTACTGATTCCGCTTTTCTTGTTACTCACAAAACTCAATCTGACAGATAAATTGGCTGGCGTAATCTTGACCTACGTAGCTTTTGTTTTGCCCTTCGTTGTTTGGACGCTTCGCGGTTTTCTCGTCAATATTCCTACAGAACTTGAGGAAGCAGCGCTGGTGGATGGATGCACCAAACCACAGGCTTACCGCCTTGTGCTCTTTCCATTGATTGCGCCAGGTTTAGTTGCCACAGCGATTTTTGCATTTATTCAGGCGTGGAACGAGTTTCTTCTGGCCTACATCTTGCTCTCCAGCCCAGAGAAGGCAACGCTCCCAATTTGGTTGGCGGGTTATACAAATCGATTCGGTACCGATTGGGGTCCCTTGATGGCCGGTTCTACATTGGCTGCAATCCCAGTCGTGATCTTTTTCTCATTGATTCAAAATCGAATCGCGACGGGCGTGACTGCAGGTGCAGTTAAAGGATGAAAATTAACACCGATATTAAGCGAGATATCCTCTCTACGTTTTCTCCTAGTTTTGGCGGGACAACGGTTCCTGACTGGATTAAACCATTCTTAGAAGAGGGTTTAGGAAGCATCACTCTTTTTGCTTCAAACACACCGACATTTGAAGCCACTGGAAATCTCATTCGGGAATTGCGTTCCTATGCCCCCAATTTGATCGTTGCAATAGATGAAGAAGGTGGGGATGTAACTAGATTATTTGTACGCGAAGGCAGTCCGTATTCAACACCAGCTCTGTTGGGACGTTGCGATGATGAGGCACTTACATATCACTCCTACCTCAACCTTGGGCTAGAACTTTCCGCTTTGGGTGTTGACATGAGTTTTGCACCCGTTGCTGATGTTGTTGTAGCTCGTGAGAATCCAATCCTTGGAGTTCGATCATTTGGTACGAGCGCCGATCTTGTATCTCGACATACCGCTGCTGCCGTTCGTGGTTTCAGAGATGGTGGTTTAGCCGCTTGCATTAAGCATTTTCCTGGTCATGGCGCAGCAGTCGAGGATTCACATCATCATCTGCCAACGGTGGCTCTTTCATTAAGTGAATTACTAAACGAGCATGTGCTTCCATTTAGGCATTCAATAAATCAAGGCGTTGACGCGGTTATGGTGAGTCACATCATTGCAACTGCAATTGATGCAGAGAACCCATCTTCGCTTTCTCCATTAGTAATCAATGAGCTGCTTCGCAAGGAATTAGGTTTTACTGGATTAGTAGTGACTGACGCTTTAGATATGGGCGCACTCGGTGGACCAATTCATTTACCTCATTCAGTTGTTAAGGCTTTAGCCGCAGGAGCGGACTTGTTGTGTTTCTCAGGGGACACCGATCAATTCTCATTTATAACCGACAGTTTGGAATCGGTAACAAAAGCGCTTGCTTCTGGAGATTTAACGCAGGAGGCTCTCGTTTTGGCCGCCAACCGTGTTCAAAGTTGGCAACGACCCGAAAGAGTGGAATTCAAAATCCCGATGCCGGTAATAGCAAGAGACTTAACAAGTGGTCTTGATATCCAAGGGGCTACACAAATAATCGGTAGACAAATAGATTTGATTGAACTTGGAACTTCTCCAACCATCGCTGCCGGCCATGTTGCATGGGGAATGCGAAAAGCCCTCACGGAGAGAGGTGTGGCCTGCACTTTGCAGACTGCGGATTCTGAAGCTCTTTCTGGCAAACCTATTGTGGTTGCATTTAGAGATGCGTATCGGGATAAAGGAATATTCGACATGCTCGTGCTCCTTGAAAAAAGATATCCCGACGCGATTTTTGTTGACTTAGGTTGGCCAACGCTGGATTTCGCACCTGCAAATTTGATCCGAACATATGGTTCCTGCATCATTGCCGCTCGCGCCGCAGCGTTGATTATGATCAAGAGCACCTAGAAATTCGTTAAGATACAGGCGTGAGTCAAACAGTCCCTGCTTTTGTTGACCTGCAAGTCAATGGTCATGGTGGAGTTGATTTATTAACTGCTAAGACTCCAGAGGATATTCGCAAGGTCGGTAGATCGCTGTGGAGTGAGGGTGTTGGCGCATATTTGCCAACTTTGATTACCGGCCCCATTGATCGCACTTTAGAAGTTATGAAACTTATTGAAGAAGTAAGACGATCACCGGCCGATGATGAAGCAGAAGTGATTGGGATTCACCTTGAAGGACCATTCTTGTCACCTGAAAAACCAGGTGTGCACCCCTTGGAATATTTGTCACAGCCATCGCATGAATTGCTCGGAAAATATTTAGCTGGCGGCACCGTAACAATGGTGACCCTTGCTCCAGAAATTCCCGGCGCACTAGAGGCGATTAAATTTCTCACCGATATGGGAGTAGTTGTTTCGTTAGGACATTCCAACGCAACTGTTGAACAAGCACATGCAGGCTTTGATGCTGGTGCACGTACCGTCACGCATATTTGGAATGCGATGAACAAGGATCGCCAATCTGGTGTTGCAGCTGCTGCCCTTTCACGCGAAGAGATTGCGATTCAGTTAATTGCAGATGGAGTGCATCTAAGTGATGAATTAGTTCTCTACACAATAGAAAAAGCACCAGATCGTTTTATCGTGACAAATGACGCTGTTGCACCTGCAGGTTTAGGCGAAGGCACATTTCCTTTTGGGACCTTCGAACTCACCGTTCATGAAGGTCGAGCCACCCGATCCGATGGGGTCTTGGGCGGGGGAGTTGGTTCATTGCGAGGGTCCCTCCAAAGGCTGATCGGCCTAGGCGTTAACCCTGAAAGTGCCCTGGCAAGCATGACTTCCCGGCCCGCGCAGCTGGTGGGTCGGCCGGATTTAGGGATTTTGGGCCTTGGAAGGCGTTCAATCGAGCTTTAATGTGATCCACACCCCTCGGCGCGTCGTTTTGGGTGATTTGGCGGGGAAGAGTACAAGGGGGCGATTTCCCTTATACCCACGCCTGGCTTTAGACTCACCCTTCGCCTTGTAAAAGGCTCTTCATTAACTCATGACGAAGTAGAAAAGAAGGTATCGCTTGGCCAAGAAAGATGGTGCTATCGAAATCGAAGGCACCGTTGCTGAAGCGCTGCCTAACGCGATGTTTCGCGTTGAGTTAACGAATGGGCACAGAATTCTCGCGCACATTAGCGGGAAGATGCGTAAGAACTATATTCGCATCCTTCCAGCTGACCGTGTGATCGTAGAACTCAGTCCCTACGACCTCACTCGAGGTCGGATTGTTTATCGTTACAAGTAATTTTCGAATTACTGTGCAATAAATAATTTTAGATGTTCCACCCGAAGGAGGGCAGCTCATGAAGGTTAAGCCAAGCGTGAAGAAGATTTGCGATAAGTGCAAAGTTATTCGTCGCAAGGGTCGCGTCATGGTTATCTGCGACAACCTCCGACATAAGCAACGTCAGGGTTAATCGAAGAGATTTACCTGCACTAAAGAACACGCGTGGCGCGACTGCTTCGTTAATCGAAAGATTGAAGATGCAGACCCTTGGTCCGACAGGCTGAGGCCCATCACTAGATGGGAAGCGTTGCGGAGGACCTGTCGGATTACTGAATGGTTGATTACATGGCACGTCTTGTTGGTGTCGATCTTCCACGCGAAAAGCGCGTTGAGATTGCACTTACCTATATCTTCGGAATGGGTTTGACCCGTTCACATAAAACATTGGCGGCAACTGGCATTAGTCCAGATACCCGCGTAAAAGATCTTCAAGAGCCAGAACTCGCAAAACTTCGCGAGTACATCGAGGCTAACTTTAAGATCGAAGGCGATTTACGTCGTGAAATCGCAGGCGATATTCGTCGCAAAGTTGAAATTCAAAGTTACCAAGGAATTCGTCACCGCAAGGGACTTCCTGTTCGCGGTCAACGCACACATACCAACGCGCGTACGCGTAAGGGTCCTCGTAAAGCAATTGCTGGTAAGAAGAAGGTGACTAAGTAATGGCCGCTCCTAAATCAAAGACTGCTGCTACCAAAGGCAAAGTTAAGCTTCGTAAAAAAGAGAAGAAGAACATTGCTGTTGGACAAGCGCACATCAAGAGCACATTCAACAACACCATCATTTCTATTACTGACCCAACGGGCGCAGTTATTTCTTGGTCATCATCTGGTCAAGTTGGCTACAAGGGTTCACGTAAATCCACACCATTTGCTGCGCAACTTGCAGCAGAGGCAGCAGCTCGTCGTGCTCAAGAGCACGGCTTGAAGAAGGTAGATGTTTTCGTTAAGGGCCCAGGCTCTGGACGCGAGACTGCAATTCGTTCATTACAAGCAGCCGGTTTGGAAGTTGGTGCCATCTCTGATGTCACACCAGCACCCCACAACGGATGCCGTCCACCAAAACCACGTCGAGTTTAAGGAAGGAAGAGAATAAATGGCTCGTTATACCGGAGCAGATTGCAAGCGCTGCCGTCGCGAAAAAGTAAAGCTCTTCCTTAAGGGCTCAAAGTGCGATGGACCAAAATGTCCGATCGAATCTCGTCCATATCCACCAGGGCAACATGGCCGTGGCCGTTCCAAGGAATCTGAGTACTTGCTTCAGATGCGTGAGAAGCAGAAGTGCGCACGTATTTACGGCGTATTGGAAAAG
>CAIYRR010000057.1 GCA_903928745.1 uncultured Actinomycetes bacterium
ATCAAGGTTGTAACTTTCTCAAGTTACGACGCACTTGGGGCAGCCTTGGATAAAGTAACTGGCACAACAGGTCCAGATGTTTTCGTTGGTGGAAATGACTGGGTAACAAAGATGGCTAAGAGCGGAAAGCTCGCTCCAGTAACTCTTACAGCTACACAGAAGTCAAAGTTTGCTTCAACTAACTTCTTCGATCTCTCCTACCAAGGAAAGATGTACGGAGTTCCTGTTGACATCAACAACGTAGCAATGGTTTACAACACAAAGCTCGTTACAACTGCGCCAAAGTCATACGGCGACATGGTTGATTTCTACAAAGCCAACAAAGTTTCTAAAGGCCTAAAGGCTGGACTTTGCTTTACTGGTGGCGGAATGGCATGGGGCGGACTTTCAGGTCTTTCAGCACTTGGCGCCGATCCATACTTCATGCGTTCAAAGGGTGTTCCAGATGTCTACAAGGGCTTCAACGGAACAACATTTGGTAACAACGTAAAGAAGTATTTGCTTGATGCCAATGGCAAGAGCAACGGCTTCTTCCCAGCAACTGACACAGGTTGCGCAGATAACTTCAAGGCTGGCCTAGTTCCATACGCAACAATCGGTAACTGGGAGTGGAAGACCTACGAAAAGCTAGGCTTCACAATGAACTTCATGCCCGTACCAGGCGTTGTAGCTGGCACATACGGTCACATGTTCGGTAGCGTCAACGGCGCATTCCTAACAACATACGCAGATAAGCACGGCGTAGCAGTTGCAGCGAAGTCACTTCTTACTAACTACTTCGCATCTGCTGCTGGTCAAATTGCTTACGAAGCTATTGAACTTCGCCCACCTGCAAACCTAGATGCACAAGCAAGCGCATCAGTTTCAGATGCACAGAAGAACATGGCTAATGCAGCAACACTTGCTGGAATTCCACAAATCGGCGCATTCCTTGGCAGCAATGCCGGTGGCGCTAACTACTGGGATTCTTCAGGCGGATACTGGACTGCAGTATTGGTCAATGGCAAGGATCCAGTTGTAGAAGGCAAGAAGCTAGCCGCAATGTGGAAGAAGAACGTTGCAGTTGGAAAGGCTGATCTCTAAGTCATAGAGAGCAGACCTAAGAGTTGAATGGCGTGGGCGGGAGAATTTTCCCGCCCACGCTACTCTTTTCGCACGCAATACCTTTTAATTGATCTTTAACTAAGAAGGAGCGGTTACCCAGTGAGCGGATTTATGCGAGGAAACGTTGCACTGATGGGCAAAATTGCGGTTCTTGCCATGATCACTGCGGTCTTGTCCTTGTTGACTCAACACGCTTTTGTCCAGAAAGAATATGCAATTGGATCATTCATTCTCTTTGCGATTCTTGCCCTGAATTTTACATACCTCACTAAGTTTTCAATCCCTCTGAAATTCTTTGCTCCTGGCATTCTTTTCTTTATTGCCTTTGTTATTGCCCCAATCATTTTTACTCTTTCGATGTCGACCTATCACTATCAAACAGGAAACATTCTGGGTAAAGATGAATCGACAGCGCAGGTTCTTGCACTAGGTGCTGAACCTGATGGAGCAGGAACCACATTCGATATTAATATCGGTGAAACACCATCAGGTGAATACGCCATCTTGGTTTCTGACATCGCCAATAATAAATTCTTCATCTCAACCAAAGATAAGCGAACAGAAGTTCCGACATCAGGTCTCACGCTTAATGCTGATGGTGTTGCAACGGCAGCACCAGGATTCGCATTGATCTCGGCTGAGAAGCTCTCTGCTAATGATGCGTATTCCAAAGTCCGTTACTACTTTGATGGTAAGTATTACATTGCAATTGAGGGTCTCAATGTAGGTGCAGTTTTCCAACAGTCGCTTTCTTATGATGCAGCTTCTAAGTCGATTAAGAATGTTGTCACCGGTGCGATCTATAAAGACAATGGCCGAGGCAACTGGGCTAAAGTCGGAGCACCAGATGAAATGCTTACTCCTGGATGGCGCGCACCTGTTTGGTTTGAGAATTACACTAAATTATTGTCTGATCCACAAGTTCGAACACCGCTCATAAAGGTTTTCATTTGGACTGTTATCTTCGCGGGAATGTCCGTACTTACGACATTTGCCCTAGGACTCCTGTTAGCGCTGGCTCTTAACAGGAAGATTCGCGGACGTCGTATTTACCGATCAATTTTGATCTTGCCTTACGCCATGCCTAGCGTTATGAGTATTCTGATTTGGGCAGGTATGTTCGATACGGAATTTGGCGCGATCAACAATATTTTGCACACACATATTGCGTGGTTCTCTGACGCCAACTATGCCCGCGGTGCGGTTCTGCTTGTTAATTTGTGGCTAGGTTTCCCATACTTCTACTTAATCTGCTCTGGATCCTTGCAAGCAATCCCTGCAGAACTTCAAGAGGCAGCAGCTATCGACGGGGCTAATCCTCGTCAGATTTTCAGAAAGATTACCCTGCCGCTTCTGCTTCAAATCCTTTCTCCGCTTCTGATTGCTTCATTCGCCTTTAATTTCAATAACTTTAACTTGATTTATCTTTTGACGGGTGGTGGTCCGAGAGAAACCTTGGATGGGCAAATTGCCGGCGCGACGGATATTTTGATTAGTTATACCTATCAAATTGCCTTCGGTAATAACGTTCAAGACTTTGGACTTGCAAGTGCAATCTCTGTTCTTATTTTCGTCCTCGTAGCCTCCATCTCGATGTATGGCTTGAAGAAATCTAAAGTTATGGAGACCTTCGGATGAACAACTGGGTGAGAGAAAATCTTTGGCGCCATATTTTGGCGATTGCAATCTGTCTCTTCTCGCTTTTCCCGCTCTATTTGGTTGTGCTTTCATCTTTGAGCACAGGCGGAAGTCTTCACTTGACCTCTTTTGTTCCAACGGAGATCTCATTCAATAACTTCAAATATCTTTTTAGCTCTCCAAAGATTCCATATTTGCATTGGGTCCAAAACTCGTTGGTGATTGCCTCTACCGTCGCAATTAGTTCGGTAGTAATCGGTGCAGCTTCTGCATTTGCTTTTAGTCGATTGAAATTCAAAGGTAAGAGATTTGGTATTCGTTTACTTCTTCTCGTTCAAATGTTCCCAGCAATTCTTGCTCTCTCCGCTGTTTATGTGATTATGGAGCGCGTCTACAAGTTTGCTCCTTCAATTGGATTAGGAAGCCAAGCAGGTCTGATTCTCGTCTACCTGGGCGGATCTATGGGCGTAAATATTTGGTTGCTCAAAGGATTTGTAGATTCAATCCCTGCCGAACTTGATGAAGCAGCCAAGATTGATGGAGCAAGCGCGGTCCAGACTTACTGGTTGATTTTCATTCCGCTGGCAACTCCTGTTCTTGCAGTTGTATGTCTCTTAAGCTTTATCGGGACATTTAATGAATTTATTTTGGCTCGTCTCTTCCTTGTTGAAATGAATGGACGCACAGTTGCCGTTGGACTTCAGCAATTTATTGGTGGGCAGTATTCCCAAAACTGGGGACCATTTGCTGCCGGGTCGATTCTTGCCTCGATTCCAATCGTGATTATCTTCCTATCCCTACAAAAATATATTGTAAATGGGTTAACGGCAGGTTCGGTTAAGGGTTAACTTGAAGCGCAAAGTTGGATTTATCTCGCTGCTCGTTTCCTTTCTCTTAATCACCTCTTTCGCTAGCGCGTCCACGAAGTCCACGCAGAGCGTCGGATTGGCCAAAGATCTCATTTACTTCGTAATGCCAGATCGATACCTCAACGGTGATACTGCCAACGACAAAGTGGCAGGAGATAGTGGATTCAACCCTGCAGATAGAGCCTTTTTTCATGGAGGAGACCTCAAGGGACTTACGGGTACATGCGCTGTTGGAGATAAAGGTCTAGCACGTATCAAGTCATTGGGTTTTAGCGCCGTTTGGGTGACCCCACTTGTAGTTCAAACACCTGCAACATCTCGAAGCGCTGGATACCACGGATACTGGGGCTTGGATTTCTTGAACGTTGATCCACACCTGGGTACCAAGCAAGACCTAGTCGCATTCATGGCATGTGCAAAGAAACTGAAACTGAAAGTAATTCTGGATGTCGTCGCAAATCACACGGGCGATGTAATTGATTACAACGGTCAACAAGCTTTTATCCCCGCTGGACAAGAGAATGCAAAAAACCCAAGTTGGCTTAATGTTCTATCGAACTATCACAACGTTGGGCCTATGGATAAATGTTGGGGAGATGGGTCCTGTCTTCAGATTGGCGATTTCTATAGCCTTGATGATTTAGCAACTGAGAAGCCAGAGGTATATCAAGGTTGGGCAGATGTTTACGGTCAGTGGATTAAGAATTATGGGTTCTCTGGATTTCGGGTTGATACAGCACGCCATGTAGATGACAATTTCTTTAAGAATTGGAGCCCGTTAATTCAGAAAACGGCTCAGAGTGCGGGAATTCCCAACTTCACAATTTTTGGCGAAGTTGCCATTAACAATACAAATGACTTGATGACGTATATCAGGCGAAACAAGATTCAAACCGTCCTAGATTTTCCTTTCCAGAAAAGCGCCACGGATTTTGCCTCTGGATATTCTGGAGCACCTGATCTTGAGTCACTCTTTCTCTCGGATGACTTATATACAAGTGCAACATCTAGCGCGAGCAATCTAGTTACTTTTATTGGCAATCACGATATGGGCCGATCGGCTTACATCATTGAATCTAGAAAGGTCCAGAAAGCTAACCAACTTCTACCACGGACATTGCTGGCTAATGCTCTGATGTATCTCTCTCGCGGAATTCCCACGGTTTATTACGGTGATGAAGTTGGCATGACCGGAACTGGCGACGGTACTGACCAGTTAGCGCGTCAAGATATGTTCGCTACAAAAATTGATATTTGGAAATCAGAAGAGAGGGTTGGCGCAAAGCCAATCGGTAACGGCGATTCCTTCGCCGCAACTGCTACTAATCCAATAGCCAAGTACTTAACTTCTTTATCCGACCTACGTGCAGCGAATCCCGGTTTAGCTAATGGCCAAATGCAGATGCGCTATTCCACTGGTTCCCTCTTTGTTATTTCCAAGAAGGACGACAAAGAGAACCGTGAATATGTTGTTGCTTTCAATAACTCCGATAAGCCTCAAAAAGCAGTTATTTCCACTGCCACATCCCAAGGCGGATGGAAGACCATCTTTGGCACAGCAACTCAGACATTTAAAGGACAGAAAGTCACACTTACTGTTCCAGCACTTTCAACTGTTGTACTAAAAGCAAATAAGACTATTGATGTGACAGATGTAAAAGTCGGCAAAATTGCGATCACTGAGGATGACTTCACGGGCTTCTTCGAGGTCGATGCAGGTATCACAACATCTGACATGGTTAAGGTGAGTTTTGAAGCCAAGAGCGCGACAAGCCAAACATGGGTGCCGCTAGGCGTTGATACAAATTCACCTTATCGAGTATTTCTAGATCCAATAGATTTTCCTGGTCAAACTCTAGAAATTCGTGCGACGGCAACGAATTCGAAAGGAAAGACGTATGAGCTCAAGTCTGCAACCGTTTCAATACCCGCACCATGATGGCAGCGAACTCTATGTAAGTAATTCCGCTCCCGAAATTGGAGAGAAGATCACTCTTAAATTTCGTGCTCCAGACACCTTTCCTATTAATGAGGCACTTCTTCGTATTTATCATGATGGCGAACCCCGATTCTTTCCTTTGAAAAAATCTGCATCCTCAGGTGGAGAATCTTGGTGGTCAGTAAAAGTAGAAATCATGAATGCACAAACAAGTTATCGATTCCTACTTATTGTGGGTGACACCTTTAACTGGCTCAATGGCTCTGGAGTGCACACTTACGACGTTACAAGTGCACAGGACTTTCAGATTCTTGCTCGACGCTCGAACCCTGAATGGATTCGTTCATCTGTTTTTTATCAGATATTTCCTGACCGCTTTGCGACCAGCGGAAAATATAAGGCTCTTATGCCGCAGACATTTGTTGCTCGAGACTGGAATGAAACGCCTCACGGGCGCGATAAAAGTACGGGGCATGAATTCTTTGGTGGAGACCTTGACGGTGTTCGCTCCAATTTGCCACATTTGAGGGATCTTGGAATTAACGGAATCTATTTCACTCCGTATTTTCCAGCCTCATCAACTCATAGGTATGACGCAAGTAGTTTTGATCATGTAGATCCACTACTTGGCGGAGATAAAGCGATGGTTGCTCTTGCTGGTGCAGCTAAGAAAGCTGGCATCAAATTGATGGGGGACTTAACCACTAACCATTGTGGAGCAGGCCACCCATGGATTAAGAAGGCGCTCAAAGATAAGAAATCAAAAGAGCGTGCATTCTTTTATTGGGACAAGAGCATTAAGCATGGATATGAAGGCTGGTGGGGTCTTGCATCGCTTCCTAAACTAAATTTCTCATCGAAGAAGCTGCAGGATTTGCTCTACAGTGGCAAGAAATCAATCGTGAAGAAATGGCTATTGCCCCCATTCTCTATGTCTGGATGGCGTATTGACGTGGGAAATATGACAGGCGTTTATAAAGGCGAGAACTTAAATTCCAAGGTCGTCCAAGGAATTCGTAAAGCGATGGATCAAACGAATCCAGATGCTTGGTTGGTGGCAGAAAATGCCGATAACTTCCCTGCTGATCTAAATGGATTTGGTTGGCATGGCACCATGAATTACAACGGTTTCATGCGCCCTATTTGGGGGTGGCTACAACATAACGCTGATGTGAAATTTGGTTTCTTTGGACTTCCCACAGCCATCCCGCAATTCAGTGGGAAAGATATGGCAAAAGCGATGTCTGCATTCAATGCGGGTATCCCATGGAGATCATTAGTTTCAAGCATGTTGCTTCTTGATTCCCATGACACCGCTCGTTTTCGAAATGTTGTCGGACATGACCGTTCGCATCACATTGCAGGAATGGGAATTTTATTGACCTACCCAGGTGTTCCTTCCATCTTTGCCGGTGATGAAGTCGGATTGCAAGGTGCTTGGGGAGAGGACGCTCGCAGAACAATCAATTGGGATGACAAGAGCGTTTGGGATAACGATTTCTTTGGCGAAGTAAAGAAGTTAGTGGCTATCCGCCGGAAATCCCATGCGCTCTCAGATGGCGGCTTGCAGTGGGTTCGCACTGAAAATGATTATGTGGCTTATATTCGTGAAAGCAAGAAAGAGAAACTTCTTGTGGTTGTCACCCGTACTAAAGCGCAGATCGACTTAGGGATAACCTTTGCGAAGGCAAAATCTCTTTATGGGCCAGCAATTTCTGGATCAACGATTGATTTTCCAAACGTGGGAGTTGGAATTTACAAACTAGGCTAACCAGAATTTCATGGGCTGATCAATGTATTTGGCCCAAGAACGTTCGTTATGTCCTGATCGGTCGTAGTTCTTAGTCATAAAATCATGATGCAAGCGCCAGCCATTCTCTAACATCATCGCATCTGCTCGTTTCTGAAACGGACCGTACGCAGCATCGAGTCCTTTATCACCGTGACTCATCCACACTTTATGATTTCCTGGTTTTGGTAGAGCACGAATGAGGGAGTCAACCAATGGATTTTCACCGATTGGCCAGTGAGTAGAAAAAGCTAGCGCGGTGGAGAAGAAATCAGGACGCTTACCTAAGGCGTACAAAGAGGCAAGACCGCCCATACTCGAACCGATGATTGCTTTATCAAGTGATGAAATATCTAGTCCCAGTTCTTTGCAAATAACTGGAGCTATCTCGTCGGTGATCTGTGAAAGATATTTATTACCTTCTAGATGATCAACAGAGAAAGTAGGATCAATTGCACCGACAGGTTTCACTCCACCCTTAAAGACGTCCTCGGGCGTTAAATCCTTGAAGCGACCCCATGCGTTCTCTTTGCTTTGGCTATGAAATACGCCAATAATCGCTGGAGGAGTGATCCCAAGTTTCTCACTGACATGAAGCGCAGATTGCGCCATTTTCCACGTGGTCATCCTCGTTGCCGTCCGACGGTCAAAGACATTCTGACCGTCGTGGGCAATGAGCAGGCGCTCTGTTGGGGCTTCCGGTGCCCAATAATCAACTCGTCGCCCATTGAAATCTAAGGTGTGAACGAGGCCGGGTACTCCACGAATTTGAAAGCGATTTATTCTCTCCATAATGCTTAAATCATGCCATGAAAGCGCGGGCTATCTTCTGGTTTCGGAGAGATCTTCGACTTGGTGATAACCCCGCGCTATTAGCGGCCATCGATGAATCTTATGAAATTGTTCCGGTATTTATTATGGATATGGATATCGCCAATCGTGCCGGAGAACACCGCAGGGCATATCTAGCCGCCTCTCTGAGGGCCCTGGATGAGTCGTTGCATGGACGATTGAAAGTCATTGCTGGAGAACCAGTAGATGTGTTGAAAACTCTCATGAAGGAATATTCGGCCACATCTGTACATGTCGCTAGCGATTACGCACCATATGGTGTTGCACGCGATGCACGAGTTGAAGCATCAGGAATCGTCCTTACAAAAACAGGAAGTCCTTACGCGGTCGCACCCGGCCGAGTGAGAAAAAGCGATGACACGCCCTACAAGGTGTACACGCCATTCTTTAGAGCTTGGGCAACGTATGGTTGGCGAGCACCGGTATCTGCCCCAAAGAAAATTGCCGTAGTAGATATTAAAGATTCAGAGCGCGCTTTCCCGCAGTGGGATATTCCGGAGGGCGTGGTGCTTCCGCCAGCAGGGGAGAAGGCTGCACTAAAAAGGTGGAAACATTTTCAAGAAACTGAACTCGATGAGTATGACAGTCAAAGAAATCTCGCGGCTATTGATGGAACAAGCAAGATGAGCCCACACTTGCGATGGGGCGAGATTCATCCACGAACTTTGTTAGCAGGACTTGGTTCAGAACCTGGGCATGAAGTATTCCGTAAAGAAATTGCTTGGCGTGAATTTTATGCTGATGTACTTCACCATAATCCTCATACTTCACGCGATTACTACGCGCCGAGGTTTGCAAATATGCGCTATGACAAACCCGGTGACAAGTTTCAAGCATGGTGTGCAGGCAAAACGGGATACCCATTTGTCGATGCCGCGATGCGACAACTTGTGCAGGAAGGTTGGATGCATAATCGGACGCGAATGGTTGTTGCATCCTTTTTGGTAAAGGATCTGCACCTTGAATGGCAACACGGGGCCAATTTCTTTATGAAGTACTTGATCGACAATGATGTTGCATCTAATTCACACGGATGGCAATGGACTGCAGGTTGCGGTACCGATGCCTCTCCTTATTACCGAATCTTCAATCCAATCGAACAAGGCAAACGCTTTGATGAAGATGGCGCTTATGTCCGCAAATACGTTCCAGAACTCGCTCACCTAGGTGGAGCAGCTGTTCATGAACCCTGGCTAGATGCTCAGGGTTACTCAGGTGGTTACCCGCAACGAATTGTGGATCATGCACTCGAGCGCCATGAATCATTGGCGCGTTTGGCAGAGATAAAAGTTTAAATATGTGCGGGTTCTGACCACACGCCGATTCCTTCACGTTTTGCGTGGTACATCGCACTATCTGCACGTTTGAGTAGGTCTCCTGCCCCATCGTTGCCCACGTATCCGATACTGACGCCGACGCTAATCTGCGTATCGGCGATAGAGAACGGATAACTCAAGGTGGCTCGGATCGCTAACGCAGTTTCGAACATCGATTTGGAATCTCCATGCAGGATCACTCCGAATTCATCGCCACCTAATCTGGCCAATAAGGAACCATGTGGGAGCGCTCTAGCAAAACGGTTAGAGACTTCCCGAAGTAAGAGGTCTCCAACTTCGTGGCCGTGTTTGTCGTTGATAGGTTTAAATCCATCGAGATCCAATAGTAAGAGTGCAGATTCAACACTTGGTGATTGGTCTAAAGATTTGAGTTCTGTAATAAATCGGCGGCGATTAGGCAATCCAGTGAGTTCGTCGGTACGTGCCAACATGCGTTCTTCACCAATGGCTCTGGCTTGGCGAAGCGCAATAGTCATTCGCACAAATGCAAGCACAAGGGTCATAACGGTAGGTATGACAATAAATTCAGGAAGGTAATCCGGTCGCAGAGAAGTTGTCGCGAGCAATGTGGCACTCATTAATACTGAGAGTGCGATAAATAGCGGATGTAATGCGCCTCTTCTTTCGGTTTCGCTGCCTCGATGCCACATCGCCTCTGCGAGGAAAACCAATCCGATCAACCATCCATCATCAGCAAGCGTTCCAAAGGAATAATGGTTGTTGACTTGGAGCCAGAGGAAAAGTAAATCCGATGCTGCAAAAATACTCACTCCTAAAGTAATAAAGAGGCTTCGGAGTGATCGCGAGGTTGCAAAGACGAATGAAAGCGTGAGAGCCAGCAGGATGAGATCAGCAACCGGAAAGAGAATTGCAAAGAAAGTTTCGCTGAAGTTGCCTGCAAAGTGAGGCAGTGCGGGTCGTATGAGAAAGGCAGTGCCAAGAGAACCAAGCCCCAAACCAACGATTGCCGCATCAAGAAGTTCGACTGAACCAAAGCGATCGCGTGTGAGCAAAGCTCGTGGAATGCCTACGAAGGCGCATGGATAGAGAAGCAGATACAAGGCATTAGCAATGGTGGTTGTACCGCTGGGCATAGTGAAAAACTGTTGGCAGGCAGAGAGAGTTGATCCAACACCCCAACTAGCGATCGCGAATGAAATTGCAATCTTGCTTACTTGGTCAGTCAAGGTTGGGCTAAGCACTACTAGTGCGATACACATGATTGCAATGGCGCTATAGAGGTAGAGATCCACAAAGATTTGTGGAGCAGGCGTAAGAATCCGCAACAGGATGTGGAGAATCAAGAGCCCAGGGGCCAAGAGTCGTAGGTACTTATTTCTTCCCACGCTTCAACTCAAGAACGCATTGGGAGGTACTTACATAGGGCTAGCCATACGAAAGTTGAGAGAGAATCAGACTCCCTTTTTGCAAGCTTGTGAGCGAATCATGAGATTGCTCGCAACATCTTGCTTGGCACCTGCAAGGTTAGCTTCAACCAAGGTCAAAGTTGTTTGCGCAGAAGTTAAGCGCTTAATTGTTGCCACGCTGGCTTTTAGCGCATTGACCTGATTCGTGGCTGCAGTTACACCGGAACTAAATTGCTTAATCTGAGTTGTGATCAGATTTAACGTTGCTGTGTTCTTGGTGGTCACTGGGCCGGCAATTAACTTCTTCGAATCAGCTGCAAGTTTGGTGATGATGGTATTCCAATTGGCGATGTCGGCTTGACGTGCTGCGATGGCCACATCGGGTGAAGGAACAAGATCAAGTGCTTTATTTAGTGGAGAAACTCCAGTGGGAGCGAACTTAATCCAAAGAGATGTCGATCCTGCCAAGCCAGTATTTGTCGCAGATGGAGCATTAGTTCCTTTAAGTTCGCGAGGAACAGCAACGTTGGCTACAAAGTAACTCGGAGAAACCCAAACGGTATCGCCCGGAACATAATCGGTTGTTGCGCGGTAGGAAAGCATTTTGTTGATTGAATCGAGAATTCCTAGCGCCAATGCATCACCGGAGGCTTTGGTGTCTGCAAAATTCTTAGCCAAGCTAGCAGATAAAGATTTTACTGTTGCTTGGGAAGTTTGATAAGTCGTATTTGCTTCTAGGCAACCAGACCAGACCCATGTGAGTTTTGCATTTGCGACCGTAGGGTTCTTGGTGCACTTGTATACGTTCGTACCCACCTTGGTCGATGCTCCAGATTTTTTGCAAGCAACGCCATTTGTAATGGTCGCAGCGCCAGCAGGAGTTGCCACCAAAAGACTGGTGAACATAAACCCGATAATCGAAGCGGTAAGGACTTTTCGCAACATGAGAACCTCCATAGATCGTGTTCCCATCGTAGTGAGACACACTTATTTGCTTATGAAATAACGCGCTTCTTCTCTATGAATTCTCTGAGAAAACGAGGGCAGCCCTATTTGTGCCTTTGTTTCTTACGAACATTCATCCCGATTTTACGAACTAACGGCCTAGGTCCAAATCTGCTGACGGTACTCAAAATCCAGTATTGCCAACCAGGCACAGAGAGAGCTTGACCGCGCCGAGCATCCGACCAAGCTTGATTGACAACCCGATCGGCATTGAGCCACATGAAATTTGGAAGCCCCTTCATCTTCATACGACCTCGCTCGTGGAATTCCGTCCGCGTGAAACCTGGGCAAAGAGCCATGACAGTCACGTGTGTATCTATTAATTCAGTATGAAGGGATTCACTCAGGACGGTCAGATAAGACTTCGAAGCGCTATAGGTCCCACCAGCAATCCATCCTGCAACAGAGGAAACATTGATAACTATTCCGCGATTATTTTCTTTCATAACAGGTAGAACTGCATGCATCAATCTCATAGGTGCTTTGACAAGGACATCGAACATTTGTTGTTCATCTTCAATTTTGCTGGCCAGGAAACTTTTGTTTAGTCCAAATCCAGCATTATTAACTAAGACTCCAATAGGGCTTGTAATACTTGCTACGCGATCCTCTACCAACTTCAACCCTTCGGCCGTGGAGAGATCGGCACGTAGTACTTCACTCGTCATTCCGAAATCGGTGGCTAATTGCTTTGCCGTTGAATGAAGGCGTTCCTCATCTCGTGCAACGAGGACGACGTGGTATCCCTTTGAAGCAAGTAGGCGCGCGAAACTCGCACCAATACCTGCAGTAGCCCCCGTAACAAGTGCAGATTCGCCCATTTGTGTCCCTCACTAATTGATATCCAATTAAGCATTTCCCCTAGAATTCAATTATGACGCTTGTTGTAGATCTTGGACAGTCAGGGGCGCGATTGCGCTGGGATGGTGGCGAGCACATCACCACACGAGCAAAGCGTGCCACGGAATCTTCAGTCCAGACCCTCAGGGATATTTTTACAGAACTCAAAACAGCCCACCCTGATGCCGTTACCCATGACTGCGTTTCTATGAGTCTTACCGGTTTCGATGGCGATGTCCCAGACCCACTTGAATTTGGATTGCTGGCGCAAGAATTTTTCGGAGCAACGCAAGTGGCAGTGAGCGATGATGGCCTTGCCGGCTTCATGGGGGCGATGCATGGTGAAAATGGCGTGAATCTTTCCATTGGAAGCGGCGCTGTAGCAGTCGGTGGAAGACGCGGAAAATTCTCACATTCGGATGGTCTCGGACATATCTTCGGTGACGAAGGAAGCGGATTTTGGCTTGGGAAACATGGATTAGAAAGAGCGCTCGCAACTCGACAAGGACGCGAACAAGATCCTACGTTGTTGGATTTCTTAAGCGGCGCTGTTGCAGAATTCGATGCATTGGAAAGTAAAACTGATTCGCATGCGCAGTCCCTCTGCATTTCAACGGCAAAGCGCGTACTAGAAGCCGCCGAACACAATATTTCTAGCGCTGTGGCGATTCGAGATCGCGGTGCAGAGCAACTATCAAAGACTGTTGCTGCCGCATGGAACCGTGCGGGGGGAATGTCGAACGAGAGTATGACTTTGACGCTTCTTGGTGGACTTGCAAAAAATAGAGGTTACGAAGAGGCCATACGTCGTCGTGTTTCCAGTTTGCTTCCACAGATGCGATTGAGTCCACCTAGAGGTAATCACCTAGATGGTGGTTTGTTAATTACTCAAACGATGAAAGAAGATTACCCACCTTTGCTTCGGTGGTGGCGCGCCTCTTAGTGTGTTCGAAGTTCGGCAGGAGCACCAGCCGGAACAATTGGATTTCGTGGGAACACCTGTGAAACCTTTTTGTACGCTCGACCTTGTGTTGGTCGCGGATCTTCTTCATTTTTATTCGGCCACATCGAGATTGCTCGCTCTGCTTGTGCGGTAATAGTTAATGAAGGATTCACACCAAGATTTGCTGTGATGGTTGATCCATCCACGATATGCAACGTTGGGTAATTCCAGACGCGGTGATATGCGTCCACAACGCCATGTTCTGCGCTGTCACCGATTACACAACCACCAGAGAAGTGCGCAGTAAATGGTGCATCAACTAGATCTCCCAGATGCCCGCCTGCTATGCCGCCGTATTTGGATGCGATAGTCCGCGCTGTTTCATTAGCTGCCGGAATCCATGTGGCATTAGGTTTATTTGGATCATTCTTTGAGGTCAGATGCCAACCAAAGATTGAACGTTTCCCCTTTACGGATATTGATGAATCCACGTTTTGCATGACAAGAGCAATGACAGTGCGCTCACTCCAGTGACGAACATTGAGAATCTTCACAAGAGACGATGGTGAACGCAGAAAAGCCTTGACCCAGTTACGTCGCCTTAGCTTTGATGTCGCACCATCCGTCATCAG
>CAIYRR010000058.1 GCA_903928745.1 uncultured Actinomycetes bacterium
CAGAAGATTTGTCCTGCTGTTGTGATGACCATGACCAAACGGAATGCAAAACCATCACCAAGTGCGGTGTAGAGAACAGCGATAATGGATCCGCCGCCGAATGGGTTGACCTTTGGATCAAAGGAGTTAATCACATCAGTGTTGGTTGCAACATAGAGGAATGACATAAGAAGGATGTATCCACCGATTGCTGAGTAGAAGATGGACTTCCAAATTCCCTTAGCTGCTGCAAGGTGCGCACCCTGAGTTTCCTCAGAAAGGTGAGCAGATGCGTCAAAGCCGGTGATTGTGTACTGGGTCAACAAGAAGCCCAGTGGCAAGACGTAGATCCAATATGAACTTTGGCTGAAGCCAGAGTTATTGATCTGAGTCGTGTACATCCACTTAATGGTCTGGTGGTGCTCAGGGACGAAGACCAAGATTCCGACAACAATGGCGGCGCCAAATACGTGCCACCACACCGAGATGTTGTTGATGACAGCCAGCATGTGACCGCTATAGATATTGATGAGCGTCACAAGTGTGAGGATTACAAAGAACCAGAAGAATTGCTGATGAAGATAATCTCCACCGAGGAATCCTGTTGCATACGAAGGAGAAAGATCTCCAATGATGATGTTAAGGAAGCTTGCTGCGCCATAAGCAACGGATGCAACAACTGCGAGCAAACCAATCAAGTTAAGCCAACCGGTATAGAAACCAGCTTTTGCTCCACCAAGTTTGGATGCCCACCAGTAAATTCCACCTGATGTTGGATATGCAGATGCAAGTTCGGACATACAGAATCCGATGATCAAAATACATAATGAGATAACTGGCCAACCTAGGGAAATTGCAACAGGTCCGCCGTTGTTCCAGGCCTGAGCAAAGGTTGTGAAGCAACCTGCAAGAATTGAGATGATGGAAAATGAAATTGCGAAGTTTGAAAAGCTACTCCAAGAACGATTGAGTTCTTGTTTATAACCGAGTTCGGCTAAGCGGCGTTCGTCATCGTTTGTCGTATTGCTCACTTCTACTCCCATGTTAGGTGTTGCACGGATGACCGTGGCATATTTTTACCCTATAAACAGGCCTACTGGAAGGGACTTCTGCGGTAATTTGCCCGAATTCTTTTTAACTTTTGCTCAACTTTCTGCGGCTTTTTAGCGGCTGTTGACTACGATTTACCAAATGGCAATTCTGGCGATCGACCAAGGAACTTCCGGCACGAAGGTTGTAGCAATAAGTGATGCGGGAGAAATTCTTGCTCGGGGTTTTTCATCTATTTCATTGCGCCACATAGCTGGCGGAGGCGTCGAATGCGACGCAGAAGATCTTTGGAATTCAATTCTTGCAGCAACACATCAAGTGCTCGATGTGATAAAGGGCAAACACTCCCTCACCTCGGTCGCTCTCGCTAATCAAGGTGAATCAATTCTGGCATGGGATAAGCAAACAACACGAGCGAACACGCCCATCATTATTTGGCAGGATTCTCGCTCTGCGGCAATTGCGACTAGACGGCAAGAATATTCAAAGGTAGTTCTGGAAAAAACTGGGCTCGCTATTGACCCTTATTTTGTTGCCCCAAAAATGACATGGATGCGCGAAAACCTCGATCCCCAAGGAGTCATTACGACATTGGATTCCTGGCTTATTGCGCGGTTGACGGGAAAATTTGTTACTGACGCAGCGACCGCAAGCAGGACCCTGCTTTTTGACATCAACACCATGCAATGGGATGCGCAGTTGTGCGAAATGTGGGGCGTGAAAACCGAAGAACTTCCAACAGTCCTGCCGAACGACGCGATTGTTGGGGAGATAATCAGTCGAGAACTTCCAGAACTCATGGGAATTCCATTGGCGGGAATTATTGTTGACCAACCTGCGGCGCTCTTTGCACAAGGTTGTTTTGATTCAGGACAGGCTAAATGCACCTATGGCACTGGTGCATTTCTCCTGGCAAATGTCGGTGATTCCCCGCGGATTTCTAAGAACGGCTTAGCTACATCAGTTGCTTGGTCTTTCGACAAATCGCGCTCGTACTACTTGGACGGTCAAGTTTTTGCAGCTTCTTCGGCGGTGCAATGGCTCCTAGAAATGGGACTCCTGGATAAAGTTGAAGAGATCGACTCATTGCCAAATATTGATTCAGGAATATTTGCGACTCCGAGTTTCGTGGGTTACGGGGCGCCTCATTGGCGATCTGAAGCAAAAGCTGCAATCGGCGGATTAACTCTCGCAACAACGCGCCAAGAAATCTCTCGAGCGGTAGTAGATGGAATAGCTGCCCAAGTGAGTGAACTTATTTTATGCATGTCAGCAGATGGCGCACCTATAACCAGACTTCGTGTTGATGGTGGACTCACTCAAGCAAAATCCCTGATGCAAATGCAAGCAAACTTGTCACAGATTCCGATTGATGTTTTTCCTTATCCGGATGCGACAGCCCTTGGTGTTGCATCGCTGAGTTCACTTGCGATGGATAAATCTCTCTCTATTGGCGATACCGTGAAAGCGTGGAGAGTTTCAGAAAGTTATGAACCGCAATGGAGCGCTGACCGCGCGGGGGAGTACATGAGCAAGTGGCGCAAAATTGTTGAGGCATCATTGGCGCTAGATCATGCGTGAGACATTTGATATTGCAATTATCGGAGCAGGAGTCGTTGGTTCTGCGATTGCACGCGAATTAGCGAAGTATGAAATATCAGTAGCCCTTATTGATGCCTCAGATGATGTTGGGAACGCCACTTCTAAAGCAAACACAGCAATCTTGCATACGGGATTCGACATGGTCCCTGGTTCACTTGAATCATCTTTGGTACGACAGGGATATTTCTTATTGAGAGATTTTGCTCAACAATCAGGTATTGCTACGGAGGCGGTAGGGGCGCTACTTGTTGCTTGGAGCGCGGAAGAGTTATCAAACTTGCCCAAGATTGCACAGAAGGCAATCGCTAATGATTATCACTCTTGCGAGATTGTAAGTGCGCAGAAAGTTTACGAATTAGAACCTCATTTAGGCGAGGGCGCACTTGGTGCACTCACCGTACCCGATGAATGGATCATCGATCCTTGGTCAACAACGGTTGCATATGCAACACAGGCAAAGCGCGCGGGTGTGGAGATTTTTCTGAATTCCAAAGTAGAAAGCGCTAAGAGTGATAGTGGCGTGCATGCTCTTTCAACGAACATGGGAGTTATTAAAGCCAAGTACGTTATCAACGCAGCTGGTTTGTATTCAGATGAGATTGACCATTTATTTGGTTTAAATGATTTCACAATCACTCCTCGCAAGGGCGAACTCTTGGTTTTCGACAAGTTGGCGCGTTCACTCATCTCTCACATTATTTTGCCTGTCCCTTCTTCCATGGGTAAAGGTGTTTTGGTTTCACCTACCGTTTTTGGAAACATCATGTTGGGTCCGACTGCTCAGAACATTGACGATAAGACTGATACTTCGACAACGGAGTCTGGGATTGAATTTCTTAAGGAAAAAGGACGAAAGATCGCGCCCACTCTATTTAGCGAGGAAGTGACGACAATGTATGCGGGGTTGCGCGCTGCGACCGAACATAGCGATTACCAAATCTTCCTGCGCAAAGAGAAGAACCTCATCACCGTTGGCGGCATTAGATCTACCGGACTGACGGCATCGATGGCAATTGCCGGGCACGTAAGAGGTTTGTTGCAAGAGGCAGGCGTAGTCCTGGGTGAGAAATCAGAATTACCAACAATTGAAATGCCCAACCTGGGCGAAGCTGGGATGCGTCCATACCAAGATGATGCGCGGATTTCGCAAGATAGTACATATGGAGAAATCATCTGCCATTGCGAACGCGTAACACGCGGGGAGATCCGTGACGCACTTGCATCCGATATTCCTGCAACATCTCTAGGAAGTTTAGGGCGCAGAACTCGTGCAGGCCTTGGTCGTTGCCAGGGATTTTATTGTCATGCCGAACTTCGTACTTTGTTAGCTGGTGATTCATGAAAACTTCAAGCGTTGATGTCTTGATTATTGGTGGTGGCCCAGCAGGGCTTGCCTGTGCAATCGAACTTCGCGCTTTAGGTATCAAAGATGTAAGGGTCGTGGATAGAGAAGCAGATGCAGGTGGCGTGCCTCGTCACTCCAATCATTTGGGATATGGAATAC